>SCVN01000019.1 GCA_004296885.1 Nitrospirota bacterium
TAACGTGTCGGTGACGGCGGAGCTGATTTCGCCGATCGCCATGGACCAGGGGTTGCGGTTTGCGGTGCGCGAGGGCGGCAAGACCGTCGGCTCCGGCGTCGTCACTGAAATCCTGGCATAGGGCCGCGAGGAGACAAACGTGGTGAAGGTGGATCAGCGCATCAGGATCAGATTGAAGGGGTTCGACTACCGGGTTTTGGACCAGTCGGTAGCCGAGATTGTGGAGACCGTCAAGCGTAGCGGGGCCAAGGTGGCCGGGCCCATCCCGTTGCCCACGCGCATCGAGAAGTTTACGGTCCAGCGTTCCACCCACGTCGACAAGAAGTCGCGCGAGCAATTTGAAATCAGAACGCATAAGCGGTTGATGGATATCATGGAGCCGACGCCGGAGACGATGGATGCGCTGATGAAGTTGAATCTGGCGGCCGGCGTAGACGTGGAAATTAAACTCTGAGCGATCAACTCTCAGCGATCAGCTGTGGGCCTGGATGTGAGAGGGGTTCCGAAGCTGACCGCTGAAAGCTAAAAGCTGATGGCGAGCGTATTATGACAAACGGGTTGCTTGGAAAAAAGCTGGGAATGACGCAGATCTATGACGCGGAAGGGCGGCTGATTCCGGTCACGGTGATCGAAGCTGGGCCCTGTCGAGTCTCGGCGGTGCGGACGCGCGACCAGCAAGGGTATGAAGCCGTCCAATTGACGTTCGAGGAGGTTCCGGAGCGGAAGCTCACGAAAGCCGAGTTGGGGCATCTCAAGAAGCAGCAGATCCCGGCTTCCCGCCATTTGCGGGAATTCAAGAAGCTCGGCGACGCTCAGGTTGGCCAAATACTCAAGGCAGACCTATTCCAGAAGGGCGAGTGGGTTGATGTGGAAGGAATTTCGAAGGGCAAGGGATTTCAAGGCGTGATGAAGCGCCACAATTATCGCGGCGGACCGGAAACGCATGGGTCTATGTTTCACCGTGCGCCGGGGTCCATCGGGAGTAGCTCCTATCCGTCCAGGGTGTGGAAGGGCAAGACCCTGCCGGGGCACATGGGGAGCGAGCGAGTCACCATCCAGCGCTTAAAGGTGATTGAGGCTCGGCCGGATGAGAATTTGCTTTTCGTCAGCGGCGCTGTGCCTGGTGCGACCGGCGGGATCCTGACCGTCAGAAAGTCGAAGAAGGGCTAGACGATGCCGACCGTAGACGTAGTGGACAGCCAGAAGAAAAAAGTCGGGAAGGTGGAACTCCATGCAAGCCTGTTCGGGGCCGACATTGATGGGTCCTTGGTGCATGAGGCGGTGGTGATGCAGCAAGCATCGGCCAGGCAAGGGACGGCCTCCACTCTCCGGCGCGGTGAAGTCAGTGGGTCGGGGAAGAAGCCCTGGAAGCAGAAGCATACGGGCCGTGCGCGGGCCGGCTCCATCCGGTCGCCTGTATGGCGGCATGGCGGAAGCGTCTTTGGTCCGAAGCCGCGCCGCTATGACTATGCGATGCCAAAAAAGAAGTATCATGGTGCGCTCCGGAGCGCACTTTCGGCCAAGCTGGCCGCGGGAGAGATAGTGGTCGTCTCCGATCTGACGATCGAGAAGCCGAAGACCAAGCTTTTGGCGAAGACGTTGGCGCAGTTGGGGCTTTCCGCCAAGACGTTGATCGTGGTCGGTGAGGGCCGTCTGGACTTGGAGCGGGCCGCGCGGAACCTGACCGGAGTCAAGCTGGTCAAGCCGGAGCAGCTCAATGTCTACGACGTGCTCCGATACAACGTGATCGTGATTCTTGAGCGTGAAGTGGCGCGCATTCAGGAGGCCTGGTCATGAAGCGAACCGCGCATGATGTTCTCGTCCAGCCCTTGCTGACGGAAAAGATCACGGCGATGCGGGAAGGCGCCAACAAGGTAGGATTCCTGGTCCGGCGGGACGCAAATCGGATTGAGGTTAAGCGGGCGGTGGAAGCGGCTTTGAATGTGAAGGTTGCGAAGGTGAACATCCTGAACATTATGGGCAAAACCAAGCGCCTGGGGCGGTTCTCCGGGAAGCGGCCGGACTGGAAGAAGGCGATTGTGACCCTGAAGGAAGGCGAGAAGTTGGAATTGTACGAGAGCGCGTAGCTGATCCTGAAGGGGCTGATAACGAATAGCTGAGAGCTGGGGAACGTTATGGGACTGAAGCAATATCGACCGACCTCACCGGGGCGCCGCGGGATGACCGCCGTCACCGGAGAGGGGCTGAGCAAGAAAAAGTCGGAGAAGGGCCTTACCAAGTTCCACATCCGTTCCGGCGGTCGGAATAACGATGGCCGAATGACCATCCGGTTTCGTGGGGGTGGGCACAAGCGGCTTTATCGGACGATTGATTTTAAGCGGGACAAGGTTGGCATTCCCGCCAAAGTCGCGGCGATCGAATACGATCCGAACCGCTCAGCTCGCATTGCGCTTCTGCATTACGCGGATGGGGAAAAGCGCTATATCTTGGCCCCCCAGGGCCTCGCGGTGAGGGACCTCGTGCAATCCGGGCCGGCCGCCGAAGTGAAGCCTGGCAATGCCCTGCCATTGGCGAGCATGCCTCTGGGAACAACGATCCATAATATCGAGTTGAAGCCAGGCAAGGGCGGTCAGTTAATCCGCAGTGCTGGAGGATTTGCGCAGGTGATGGGGAGGGATGGGCTCTATGCCCAGGTTCGCCTTAAGTCCGGAGAAATGCGACGCATCCTGGCCACCTGCATGGCGACGGTGGGACAGGTGGGCAATCTGGACCATGAAAATGAAACAGTAGGTAAGGCAGGCCGGTCCCGCTGGCGTGCGAAGCGCCCGCACGTTCGCGGTGTCGTGATGAACCCGGTCGATCACCCCCACGGGGGCGGCGAGGGCAAGTCGGGCCAAGGCAATCCCCATCCTGTGTCGCCGTGGGGGCTCCCGACCAAGGGATACAAGACCAGGCAGAACAAGCGCACGGATAAGTTTATCATCACCCGTCGGAAGCGGGGCGTGCGGTAGTCGAGATCCGAGGAGACGTCGATGCCCAGATCAGTCAGCAAAGGGCCTTTTGTGGATGCCCACCTGCTCGAAAAGGTGGAAAGACAGAATGAGACCAAGGACCGGAAGATCATCAAGACGTGGTCTCGACGCTCGACCGTCGTGCCCGACATGATCGGTCACACGTTCGCGGTGCACAACGGCAAGAAGTTTATCCCTGTTTTTGTCACCGAAAATATGGTCGGACACAAGTTGGGTGAGTTTGCGCCGACGCGCTTCTTCAAGGGGCATGGGGCGGCAAGAACAGAAAAAGCGGTCGCGTTGAAGTAGGACGGGAGTGCAGTCATGGCTGAGGCAAAAGCGATTCTAAGGTTTGTGCGTGTGGCCCCGAGGAAGGCCCGGGCTGTGGTAGACATGATCCGCGGGCAGCGGGTGCCGCAGGCGCTGAGCCTGTTGAAATATACCCCGCGGGCCGCGGCAAAGGTCGTGGAGAAGATCCTTCGCTCGGCGGTGGCGAATGCGGAACAAAAGGAATTGGGGGACAGCGAGTCCTTGTGGGTCTCGCGTGCCTACGTGGATTGCGGGCCGACCTACAAGCGGTTTCGGGCCCGGTCCATGGGACGGGCTAATTCTATCCATAAGCGGACGAGCCACATTACGCTGATCGTGTCCGCGCCAGAAGTCACGGCGAAACCGTAAGCGAGCCGCAGACGAGAAAAGGGGTCAACGGGAGGTTATGGGACACAAGACGCACCCGGTTGGGTATCGCTTAGGGTATACCAGGACGTGGAGTTCGCGGTGGTATGCGGATAAGGACTTTGCCAAGCTCCTGCACCAGGATATTCAGATTCGCAAGGTGGTCAAAGCGAAGCTCTACCATGCCGGAGTGGCGAAAGTGGAGATCGAACGGTCTGGGGATCAGACTCGGGTGATTATCCACACAGCCAGGCCGGGGATTATCATCGGGCGCAAGGGTGCGGAAGTCGACAAGTTGAAGGCGATGCTGGAAAAACAGTACGGGACCCAGGTGTATATCACCGTGAAGGAAATCAAGAAGCCTGAACTGGACGCTCAATTGGTCAGCGAGAACATCGCCGTCCAATTGGAAAAGCGAGTCGCGTTTCGGCGGGCCATGAAGCGCAGTGTGGCGGCTGCGTTACGGCTGGGCGCTCAGGGCATTCGGGTGACCTGTGCCGGACGCCTGGGTGGGGCGGAAATTGCCAGGACCGAGTGGTACAGGGAGGGGCGTGTGCCGCTCCATACGCTGCGGGCCTACATTGATTTTGGATTTGCGGAAGCGCATACGACCATGGGCCAGATCGGGGTCAAGACCTGGATCTACAGGGGTGAGACTCCTCCGGTGCAACCGGAAAAGGCCGAAGTTGGGTTCGAGCGCCGGCAGGAGCGATAAGCAGCAGTCTTAAGGGGGCAGATCCGTGCTTGCACCGAAGAAAGTCAAGTTCAGGAAGATGCAAAAGGGGCGGATGCGGGGGAAGGCGTACCGCGGCGGCCAGGTGACTCTGGGCGAATTCGGGCTTAAGGCTTTGGAGCCGGGGCGGATCACCAGCCGTCAGATTGAGGCGGCCCGCATTGCCATCACGCGACACGTGAAGCGTGGTGGGCAGGTCTGGACAAGAATTTTCCCGGACAAGCCCATCACCAAGAAGCCAGCCGAAACTCGGATGGGTAAGGGAAAGGGCAACCCGGAATATTGGGTGGCCGTAGTCAAGCCAGGGCGAATCCTCTACGAGATGGATGGGGTCACCAAAGAGGTGGCGGAAGAGGCGCTGAAACTGGCTGCGTACAAGCTGCCGATCGCCACCAAGTTTGTGGCCCGCGGGGCGTTCTAGGGCTTGTTCGGAAGGAATGGGGTTGCTGTGATGGATGTGAAAGATCTAAGAGGGATGGAGCCGGCCGAGTTGGCTGAGAAGGAAAAGCAGCTCAAGCAGGAAGTCTTTAACTTGCGCTTCCAGCTCGCGACCGGACGGGTTGAGAATCCCATGAAGATTCGCCAGACCCGCCGCGACTTGGCGCGGGTGAAGACCATCCTGCACCAGAAAACCGCAGCCGGCGGGTCCGGTGGCGCGCGCGAGGGATCATGACCATGCAGGGGAAGTCCGAAAAACGGCGGGAGTGGGTCGGCAACGTCGTCAGCAACAAGATGAACAAGACGGTCGTGGTGGCAGTGGATCGATTTGTGTCCCATCCGATCTATCGCAAAGTGCTGCGCCGCGTCACCAGGTTGAAGGCCCACGATGAGCAGAATAGCTGCAAGGTGGGGGACCGGGTCCGTCTCGTCGAGACGAGGCCGATCAGCAAAGACAAGCATTGGCGTGTGGTCGAAATCGTGGAGCGGGGGCAGCCGGAGTAGTCTCGGGCTGGATCGCCGGTAAGGAACCGTCATGATTCAGAATTACAGTTACATGGATGTGGCCGACAACTCCGGGGCCAAGCAGGTCATGTGTTTCCATGTCTTGGGTGGCTCGAGGCGGCGATACGGCTCCCTCGGAGACATCGTGGTGGTGGCCGTGAAGGAAGCCATCCCGCAAGCCACGGTCAAGAAGGGGGACGTGAGCAAGGCGGTGATCGTTCGGACAACCAAGGGTGTGCGCCGGGAAGACGGCTCTTACATCAAATTTGACCGCAACGCCTGCGTGCTGATCAACGCCCAGGGTGAGCCTATCGGCACCCGTATCTTCGGCCCGGTGGCCAGGGAACTGCGCTGGAAGAAGTTTATGAAGATCATCTCGTTGGCTCCGGAAGTGCTCTAAGGACGGAAATAGAGGATCATGCCGAATCAGGGACCGATCAAGACGAAAATCAAGAAGGGCGATACCGTGGTGGTGATCGCCGGGCGCGAGCGTGGCAAGACGGGGAAGGTTCTCACCGTCGATCGCGAGCGTGCGCGGGTGACGGTGGAAAAACTCAATATCGTCAAGCGCCATACGAAACCCAATCAAAAGACCAGACAGGGGGGGATTCTTGAGCGCGAGGCCCCTATCGCCATCTCCAATGTCATGTTTTACAGCACGACCCTTCAAAAGCCGGTACGTCTCGGGATCAAGACCTTGCCCGATGGGAGCAAGGTGCGGATTTCCCGAAAGGACCAGGCGGTCATCGAATAAGGCGTAGGAAAAAGGATCATGGCAAAGAGCGAGAAGGGCGGCAGCGACAAGAGCGCGGGTAAGAAGCCGGTTGTGAAGCCGCCGAAAAAAGAGGCGGCGCCCGCGGCCAAAGAGTCAACGGAAGAAAAAAAGGCTCCGGCTGCAAAGTCGTCCGGTCCTAAGTTGCCTCCCAGGCTGAAGGATACGTATCGTGAACAGGTAATCCCGGCTCTGATGAAGGAGTTCGGGTATAAGAACCCAATGCAAGTGCCCAAGCTGGAGCGGATTGTGTTGAACGTCGGCATGGGCGAAGCCATTCAGAATGTCAAGTTGCTGGAAAGCGCGACCACCGAACTGGGGGTCATCTCCGGACAGAGGCCGGTCGTGACTAAGGCCAAGAAAGCGATCGCGGGCTTCAAACTCAGGCAGGGCATGCCGATTGGGGCCAAGGTCACCCTGCGCAACGATCGGATGTACGAGTTCTTGGACCGGCTCGTCAGCGTGGCCCTGCCCCGGATCCGCGACTTTCGTGGCGTTTCGCCAAAGGCCTTTGACGGTCGCGGCAACTACACGCTGGGGCTGAAGGAACAGCTGATCTTCCCGGAGATCAAGTATGACAGCGTGGCCTCCATCCACGGGATGGATATCACTATCGTTACCACGGCTAGGACGAACGACGAAGGCAAGGCTTTGCTGCGTCACTTTGGGATGCCCTTCAGAGTCTGACGAGACGACTTGCTGGCGAAGGAGAGGATGCGTGTCACGTAAAGCCCTGCGGAACAAAGCGGCCGCCAAATCGAAATTCAAGGTCAGAGATTACAACCGGTGCCCCCTCTGCGGACGAGGAGGCGGGTTTTTGCGGCGATTCAAGATGTGCAGAATCTGCTTTCGCCTGTTGAGTCTGCGGGGCGAAATTCCAGGGGTGACGAAGTCGAGTTGGTAGCCGTCCTGCGGGCCGGCTGGTGCCCTCGGGTTTCACACCGTGGGCGGAACGTGCGTTTACGAGACGTGGAGTTGACACAATGATGACGGATCCGATCGCGGACCTGCTGGTCCGAATTCAAAATGGCGCGCGGCGGGGGCACGAAACGGTCACGGTGCCCGCCTCGAAGCTGAAGAAAGAACTCCTGCGCGTGATGCAGTCGGAGGGGTTCATCGCGGGCTACGAATCTGCGACCACGGATGGGCACCCGGCCTTTCGAGTGCAGTTGCGCTACGTGGAAGAAGGTAAGCCGGTGATCACCGGGATGTCGCGGATCAGCAAGCCGGGCAAGCGGGTTTATGCCGGCAAGCGCAACGTCAAGTCGGTCATGGGCGGAATGGGATTGTCCATTCTCTCCACATCAAAGGGCTTGCTGACCGATCAAGAGGCCCGTAAGGCCAGCTTGGGTGGCGAAGTCCTGTGTTACATCTGGTAAACCGGCTGAGGCGTTCGGCCAGAACATAAGACAAGCGAGCTGTCGAGGAGCATCATGTCGCGGTTGGGTCGAAAACCAGTTTCCATTCCTTCCGGAGTGGAGGTAAAAGTGACGGACCGGTTGGTGTCTGTCAAGGGACCGCTGGGCCGTCTGGAGTGGACGCTCGAGCCGGGGGTGGATGTCGCGGTGGCGGACGGCCAGGTGCAGGCCAACCGGGCGGGCAATGATCCGAAGCTGCGGGCATTGCACGGGCTGACGCGGGCCGAAATCAGCAACATGATCGTCGGGGTGACCAAGGGCTACGAGCGGACGCTGGAGATTACCGGTGTGGGCTACAAAGCCCAACTGCAAGGGCAGACGCTTAGCGTGAGCGTCGGTTATGTCAATCCAGTCGTCTACAACGTTCCGAAGGGCATCGAGGCCAAGGTCGACAAGCAGACCATCGTTACCGTCAAGGGAATCGACAAGCGGAAGGTGGGGCAAGCTGCCGCCGATCTGCGTGCGATCAAGCCTCCGGACGTCTACAAGCAAAAAGGCATCAGGTATGCGGGCGAAGTGCTCCGCAAGAAAGAAGGGAAGACCGGGAAATAAGCGAGCGCCATGAAAACCACCGAAACCAGAGAAAAATTACAGCGCCGGCAGCGTCGCGTGCGGCAGCGGATTTTTGGAACAACCACCCGCCCTCGGCTGAACGTTTACCGGAGCAAAGGGCATATTTACGCCCAGATCATTGATGACACGAAGGGCCATACGCTGGCCGCGGCCTCCACGTTGGATGCCGCTTTGCGAAAAGCGTTGAAATCCACCAGCACCATCGAAGCGGCCAAAGCTGTCGGGAAGTTGCTGGCGGATCGGGCCAAGACCGCGAAGGTTGCGACGGTGGTGTTCGACCGGGGCGGGCGGCTCTATCACGGTCGGATCAAGGCGCTGGCCGATGCGTCCCGCGAGGGCGGCCTGCAATTCTGAATTCTGATTGTCTTGAGATGAGAGGAGCGTGACGGCGTGCGTGTCAACCCAGAAGAACTGAACCTGAAGGACAAAGTCGTCTTCATTAACCGTGTGGCCAAGGTCGTCAAAGGCGGCAAGCGGTTCAATTTTTGCGCGCTGGTGGCCGTCGGCGATGGCCAGGGCTGGGTGGGCATCGGCAAGGGCAAGGCTGCGGAAGTGCCGGTAGCCATTGCCAAAGCGGTGCAACAGGCCAAGAAACACTTGGTCCATGTGCCGCTGAAAGAGGGGACGATTCCGCACGAAGTGCATGGTCTCTTCGGCGGCGAGCATGTGATGCTTAAGCCGGCCGGTGCCGGGACCGGGGTTATCGCGGGCGGTGCGGTCCGGGCCGTCGTGGAATTGGCGGGAGCCCACAACATCATCGCCAAAACGCTGGGGCGTGGCAATCCTTTCAATACGGTCCGTGCCACTCTGGACGGACTTTGTCAACTCCGTGATCCTGAGGAAGTGGTCCGCGTCCGGCGGAGCGGTTTGCAGAAGATAGGGTAGTCTACATGAGCACGAAAAGTACAAAGCGTTCTTCTCAGGCAGGTCAACAATTAACGATCACGCTCAAGCGGAGCCCGATCGGAACTCCATATACGCACCGCCTGGTGTTGCGCGGTCTGGGGCTGCGTCGGATCCGCCAAGCCGTGCAGAGAACCGATAGCCCGCAAGTGCGGGGATTGATCCACAAAGTATCCTATCTGTTGGAAGTCAAGCCACTATGAAGCTGCATGATCTGGCTCCCACGCCCGGGGCCAAGAAAAAACGAAAACGTATTGGACGCGGGCCCGGTTCTGGTCACGGCAAGACGGCGACCAAAGGGCATAAGGGGTTGAAGGCTCGATCTGGGGGGGGGAAGCGCCCGGGCTTTGAAGGCGGACAGATGCCTTTGATCCGCCGTATCCCCAAGCACGGGTTTCAGAACCCGTTCCGGATCGAGTATGCGATCGTCAATCTCAAATCCTTGACGGCCTTGGGTACGGTGGACCCGATCACACCTCAGGCGTTGGTGGATGCCGGGCTCATCAAGCGGACGCGCCGGCCGGTGAAAGTTCTCGGCCAAGGGGAGTTGGGGCGGGCCGTGGTGATCCAGGCCCACAAGTTCAGTCAGTCGGCCGTGGCGAAGATCGAGGCTGCCGGCGGGAGGGCTGAGGTCATCGGCGGTGTTTGAACGACTCCTCACCAGCTTTCAGAACATCTTCAAAATTCCGGAGCTGCGCACCCGCATCCTGTTTACGTTGACGATGCTGGCGGTCTACCGGGTAGGGGCGCATGTCCCGACCCCCGGCATCAACAACGAAGAGCTCTCCAAGTTTTTGCTTGAAAAGGGGGGGTCGCTTCTCGGATTCTTGGACATTTTTTCTGGCGGGGCTTTGTCTCGGCTGACGATCTTTGCGCTGGGGATCATGCCCTATATCAGCGCGTCGATCATTCTGCAGCTGTTGACGGTCGTGATTCCCCATCTGTCCAAGCTGGCCAAGGAGGGTGAGCGCGGGCGAAAGACGATCATCCAGTACACGCGCTACGGCACGATCGGCATTGCGTTGATCCAGGGGTTTGGGATCGCGGTCGGCCTGGAGGGGATGAATCAGGGCGCTTTCGTGTTGAATCCAGGCTGGTCGTTCCGTCTCATGACGGTCATCACCCTGACGGCCGGCACGGCCTTTTTGATGTGGCTGGGGGAGCAGATCACCGAGCGCGGGATCGGCAATGGTATTTCTCTGATCATCTTCGCCGGCATTGTGGCTCGGTTGCCGGCGGCCGTGGCCCAGACTTTCGACCTCTATCAGGTCGGCCAATTGAGCTTTCTGCTGCTCGTGGCTTTGGTCTTCGTCATGCTGGGCGTCATCGGAGCTATCGTGTTTCTCGAGAGCGGGCGGCGCAAGGTGCCGGTGCAGTATGCCAAGCGGGTTATCGGGCGGCGGGTGTATGGAGGCCAGAGCACCCATATCCCGTTGAAGATCAATACAGCCGGGGTGATTCCGCCGATTTTCGCCTCGTCGATCATCGCGTTTCCCGCGACGATCGCCGGGTTCATCCAGGTGCCCTGGGTGCAATCGATCGGCGCCCAGTTGTCGCCCGGTTCGCTGTTGTACACGGTCCTCTATGTGAGCCTGATCGTGTTCTTTTGTTTTTTCTATACAGCGGTGGTGTTGAACCCCGTGGATATGGCTGACAACATGAAAAAGTACGGGGGCTTTATTCCCGGCATCAGGCCTGGGCAGCGGACCTCGGACTATATTTATAACGTACTGACCAGGATTACGACGGCCGGCTCGATCTACCTGGCTGCGGTCTGCGTTGTTCCCGAGTTCTTGATTTACAAACTGAACGTGCCCTTTTATTTTGGCGGCACCTCGCTATTGATTGTGATCGGCGTTGGTTTGGACACAGCGCAGCAAATCGAATCGCATATGTTGATGCGAAACTACGAGGGGTTCCTCGCCAAGGGCAAGCTGCGCGGGCGTAGTGGGTAGGGTGTACTGATGCGGCTTGTCTTTCTCGGTGCGCCTGGCGTCGGCAAGGGAACTCAGGCCGAGCGAATTGCAGCCCGATTTCGTCTGCCGAAGATTTCGACCGGCGATATCCTGCGGGAGGCGGTCAGGAACCAGACGCCGCTGGGTCTCGAGGCCAAGGCTTGCATGGATCAGGGCAAGCTCGTTCCGGATTCGGTCGTGGTGGGCATTGTGAAGGCGAAATTGGCGGAGCCCGGTTGTGCTGGAGGGTTCCTGCTGGATGGCTTCCCCCGTACGGTCGGGCAAGCCGAGGAACTGGCCGCGATTCTTGGCGCAAGTGGGAAGTCGCTTGATCGGGTGCTCAATGTCGTGGTGCCGCGAACCGATGTGGTGCGGCGCCTGAGCGGGCGGCGCAGCTGCCCGAAGTGCCAGGCGGTCTTTCACGTCGATTTTGCGCCACCCAAGATCGAGGGGGTGTGCGACCAGTGCAAGAGCACATTGGTCCAGCGTAGCGACGATCGTAAGGAGGCCGTGGAGACCCGGCTGAACGTCTATGAAGAGCAGACAGCGCCCTTGATCGCCTACTATCGTCAGCGCGGGCTTCTCTCGGATTTGGACGGTACGGGGCCGATCGATGAGGTGCAGGGGCGGTTGTTGAACGTGTTGGCGGCGCAAGGCCTGGCGTGATCATCCTCAAGACGCCCGAGGAGATTGCGATTATGGCCAGGGCGTCGAAAGTCGTGGCCGAGACGTTGCAGGCCTTGAAACAAGCGGTTCGCCCGGGCATCACCACGGAAGACTTGGATCGCATCGCGGAAGAGCATATCCGTTCACGGGGCGGGATTCCGGCCTTCAAAGGCTATCGGAGCTACCCGAAGACGCTCTGCGCATCGGTCAACGATCAGGTCGTACATGGGATTCCCTCCTCGAGGAGGATGTTGAAGGACGGAGATATCATCGGGCTGGATCTAGGTGCCATCGTGGAGGGGTTCTACGGGGATGCGGCCATGACGGTGCCGGTGGGGGCGATTTCTCCGAAGGTGGCCGAGTTGTTGCGCGTGACGGAGGAAGCACTCTACAAGGGGATCGAGCAAGCACGGGTCGGAAACCGGCTGTCCGACATTTCCCATGCCGTCCAGCAACATGCCGAGGCGGCCGGCTTTTCGGTCGTGACCGACTTCGTCGGCCACGGTATTGGACGCCAGTTGCACGAGGAGCCACAAGTCCCGAACTATGGGAAGCCGGGGCAGGGGCCACGTCTGCAAGTCGGGATGGTGCTGGCGATCGAGCCGATGGTCAATATGGGCCAGAGCGGCGTGCGTGTTTTGGACGACCAATGGACGGCGGTCACCAAAGACGGCAGCTTGTCTGCCCACTTTGAGCATACTATCGCGATCCAGGCTGAGGGCCAGGCGCGGATTTTAACGAAGCTGTAGGACGAATGCCCAAAGAGGATGTCATTGAGGTGCAGGGAACCGTGGCGGAGACGCTTCCGAACGCCATGTTTCGGGTGAAGTTGGACAATGATCACGTGATCCTCGCCCATATTTCAGGCAAGATGCGGATGCATTTTATTCGGATCTTGCCGGGCGACAAGGTGACGGTGGAGATGTCTCCATACGACCTGACGCGTGGGCGCATCACCTACCGGTTCAAGTGATTCACGGGGAATACCTATGAAAGTCAAATCGTCCGTCAAGCCCATTTGTTCGAAGTGCAAGGTCATTCGCCGGCGAGGAGTCGTGCGGGTGCTCTGCGAGAATCCGCGACACAAACAACGTCAAGGTTAGGCTCAATCGGACGCGCGTCGAGGGGGGATTATGGCTCGGATCGCCGGAGTGGATTTGCCGAGAGAAAAGCGGGTAGACATCGGGCTGACCTATGTCTTCGGGATCGGGCGCACAACCGCTGCGCAGGTCGTCAAGAAAGCCGGGGTGGAAGGCGCAACCCGCGTGAAGGATCTGAGCGAGGACGAGATCGTCAAGCTCCGTGAAATCATCGAGCGGGATCACAAGGTCGAAGGAGACCTTCGTAAAGAGGTCTCGATGAATATCAAGCGCTTGGTCGACACGGGAACCTACCGAGGTCTTCGGCATCGAAAAAGCCTCCCGGTTCGAGGGCAACGAACGAAGACCAACGCGCGGACCAGGAAGGGACGACGGGCGTCGATGGGAAAAGCCCGCAAACCATCCGGGGCCTCCAGCGGAGCGTAGCGGAGTCTGATGGGAACTGAGAGGATACCAGCATGAGCGTCAAGAAGGGCAAGAAGAAAGAGCGGAAGGTGGTCCAAAGCGGGATCGCACACATCCAGGCGTCTTTCAATAACACGATTGTCACGATCACCGACATGAGCGGGAATTCGGTGGTGTGGGCCAGCGCCGGGAGCCAGCAGTTCAAGGGGTCGCGTAAGAGCACCCCGTTTGCGGCACAGAAGGCTGGCGAAGCGGCAGCCAAGAAGGCGATGGAGCATGGGATGCGGCAGGTGGACGTGTATGTGAATGGTCCAGGCTCTGGGCGGGAGTCTGCGATCCGATCCCTGCAGGCAGCAGGTCTGCGGATTAATCTGATCCGGGATGTCACGCCGATCCCGCACAATGGTTGCCGGCCGCCCAAGCGGCGGCGCGTATAGGCGCAGAAGAGAAGGAGAACCGCAGTGGCGAAGTACAGAGGCCCTGTCTGTCGGCTGTGTCGGCGAGAAGGCGAAAAGCTGTTTCTCAAAGGCACGAGGTGTATGACCGAAAAGTGCGCGATCGAGCGCCGGAGCTATCCGCCTGGGCAGCATGGGCAGGGGCGACAGCGCATCTCCGAGTACAGTGCACAGTTGCGCGAAAAGCAAAAACTGCGTCGCATCTATGGGCTGCAGGAGAGTCAGTTTCGTGGCGTGTTCGGTCGCGCAGAACGACGCACCGGCATTACAGGAGACCATCTGCTGAAGCTGCTGGAGTGCCGCCTCGACAATGTGGTCTACCGGCTGGGGTTTGCCTCCTCTCGTAAAGAGGCGCGGCAGTTGGTCAACCATGGGCATTTGTTGGTCAACGGGAGAAAAACCGACGTGGCGTCCTATACGGTCAAGGCCGGGGATGTCGTCGAGGTTCGGCCAAAGAGCCGCGAGATCGTGTCTGTCCTGGCCGCCCTGGACGCAGTGGAAGGGCGTGGGATTCCCGCATGGCTGGAGCTGGAGCGTGCCGCATTCAAGGGGACTGTCCGCGGGATTCCGACGAAAGAGGAA
Organism: Nitrospirota bacterium; assembly: GCA_004296885.1. Lineage (NCBI taxonomy): Bacteria > Pseudomonadati > Nitrospirota > Nitrospirota bacterium. Next base: position 14,152 of record SCVN01000019.1, read on the forward strand.
ATTCAGTTGCCGGTCAATGAACAATTGGTCGTCGAATTATATTCCAGATAGCGAAGACCTGGCCATGGTCGCAGGCCGCGCATGGCGGCCTCCAGGCCTGCTGGTCAGGCGGATGCGGTAAGGGGGGACTATGATCAAGGCAATGAAGGACTTCCAAGTCCCGATTCGGGTCGAAGCCGAGAAGGACACGCTGTCGACGGTCTACGGAAAGTTCACGGCCGAACCGTTTGAGCGGGGGTTCGGGACGACCATCGGCAATTCGCTCCGGAGGGTGTTGTTGTCCTCTCTCACCGGCGCGGCGGTGACAACCGTGCGGATCGAAGGGGTCTTGCACGAGTTTTCGACGATTCCCGGTGTAACGGAGGATGTGACCGCCATCATTCTCAATGTAAAGGGCCTCCGTTTCAAACTGCATACGGACAAACCAAAGACCGTGCGGCTGCGCAAGAAGGGGCCGGGCGAGGCCAAGGGGTCGGATATTATCCATGATGCGGATCTGATCGTTCTGAACAGGGATTTGCACATTGCGACTCTGGACAAGGAAGCCACGCTTGATATGGAGTTGGTGATCAGTCCGGGGCGCGGCTATGTGCCGGCGGAGCGCAACAAGGAAGAGGGCTTGCCCATCGGGGTTGTCGCGGTGGACTCGATCTATTCTCCCGTGAAACGGGTCAACTTCCACGTCGAAAATGCGCGGGTGGGTCGGGTGACGGATTATGACAAGCTGCTACTGGAGGTCTGGACCGACGGCAGCATTACGCCTCAGGACGCGTTGTCTACGGCCGCCGGTATTCTGCGGGATCACCTGACCATCTTCATCCATCCAGAAGAGCAGGGGGAAGCCGCTCCGCAGGCGCGCAAGGACGATGAACGGAGAGAGATCAACAAGAATCTCTTCCGGAGCGTGAATGAACTGGAGCTGTCCGTCCGGGCCGCCAATTGCCTCAAGAACGCGAACATCAAGACGATCGCGGATCTGGTGCAGAAGACCGAAATGGAAATGCTCAAGACCAAGAATTTCGGGAAGAAGTCGTTGAACGAGATCAAAGAAATCCTGGCCGAGATGGGGCTAAGCCTGGGTATGAAGCTGGACTCGGTCTCGGCTGCGGAATCCAGCGCGAAGCACGAAGGCTGAAAGAGAGGGAGCCGTGCGTCATAGAAAGCGAGGCAGGCAGCTAGGTCGAAATACCAATCATCGGCGGGCGCTGTTCCGGAGTTTGGTCACATCCTTGCTCGAGCATGAGCGGATCGAGACGACCGAAGCCAAGGCCAAAGAGATCCGCAGCTTCACGGATCGGATGATCACTCTTGGGAAGCAGGGCGACTTGCCAGCGCGGCGACGCGCCCTTGGGTTTCTTCGCAGCAAGGCCGTGGTGTCCAAGTTGTTCGACGATGTGGCCGGACGGTTTGCCGGACGCCAGGGTGGGTACACGCGTCTGATCAAGACTCGGCGTCGGGTGGGGGATACTGCAGCCATGGTAGCCATTGAGTTAGTGGCTAAGCGCGAGGTAGCTCAAAGCCAGTCTGAAAAGCCTGCCGCCGAGAAGGGGAGCAAGTCGCCAGCTAAGGGGTCTTCTGACACGGAGGCCAAGACATCTTCTTCTGCGACTGCCTCCTGACCGTATCTTACCTTCGCCGATAAGGCAATGCCCTGCTTGGGAGCCATAACTGTGGCTCCCGGCAGGGCGTTTGTTTACTTGCCTTCCGCCCTCTGCTAAAATCGTGCCCGAACGATGATTGCATTTCAAACCGACGGTTTGGACAGTAACATGTGGGAGCGTTGGATTCGACGTAGCCTCCTGGCTATGACTGGTATCCTGGTCTCCTTCTTGCTCTACCTCCTGGGCACCAAAGTGGAAACGGGGCCGTCGTCTAATGCTTCAAGTCAAGCCGTGCTTGGGAAGTCGGATGCCGGTATCGATCAGTTCCGCTTCACTCAAGCCCGGGCAGGAAAAGTGCAATGGGAGGTGCATGCCCAGCGGGCTCGGGTCTTCGAGACGGAGAAGCGCGCTGTCTTAGAGGCCGTCGAAGTCACACTCTACGGTGCCAAAGGATGGGAAATGAAATTGACCGGCGAGGAAGGGACGGTGAACCTCGCGACAAAAGACTTTGTGCTTGCCAATCGAGTAGATCCGATTGTTGTGCAGTTTGAAGGGGGCTATACCGTCGTGAGCAATCACCTGACGTGGACGGATGAGCGACGGACCATCGCGACAAAGGACCCGGTGACTATCTCCGGTCATGGGCTGAAGGTCAGTGGCCGAGGGTTTAAAGGATTCCTAGATGCTGAAGAATTTCAGGTGCTCGAGAATGTGCGTGTGGACCTGGTCAGGTAAGTTGGCGGTAATCGTCTGGCTCGTAGCGTCTGCTGCGTTTGCAGCAGAGACTGGGTCTGTCAAATCCGGACCGTCTGAGGGCCAGTCGACGACGATCACGGCGCAGAAGATGACGGTCCGCAATCAGGAAAATAAAGCCTATTTCGAGGGGACTGTTGTATTGATCAAGGGGGCACTGGTGGTGCATTCGGATGCGATGGTGGTATCGTTCAAGCCAAAAGAGATGCCTGGAGAAAAGCCGCCTGAAACGAGCCCGGTCCATTCAACCGAGGGGGAGAAGAAGATCAAGGCCGGGGAGGGGGCTATGCCAACGGCCGGATCCAAGTCGATCAGCATGGTGGAAGCTACCGGACGCGTGAAAATTGAAAAAGAGGGGGGGACGGCCACGTGCGAAAAGGCGGTGTATTACGAGGACGGGGAGAAGATTGTGCTGACCGGTGACCCCATTGCTTGGCAGAAGGGCACCAAGGTGACAGGCAAGGTCATTACCATGTACCTGGCTGAGGATCGCAGTGTGGTGGAAGGGGAATCGAGAGTTCTGATCGAGCCAGAGCCGGGAGGGGGGCGTTGATGCAAGCCGATGCGACCTCCGCATGCGAATCGGCTGCCGGTCTGGCTGGGTCCGCTCCCAGGTTGGAGGCTCATGGGTTGGCCAAGGCTTTCAAGGGCCGGCAGGTGGTCAAGGGGGTCAGCCTGGAAATTAAAGCCGGGGAAGTGGTGGGACTGCTGGGTCCGAATGGAGCCGGTAAGACGACCATCTTCGATATGGTGGTGGGTTTGTGCCCACCGGATGCGGGTGAGATTCAGCTCAACGGCGAGAACATTACCAGTTTGCCGATGTTCAAACGGGCTCGCCGTGGGATTGGCTATCTACCGCAGGAATCTTCGGTCTTTCGAAGGCTCACGGTTGAAGAGAACATCCTGGCCATTCTGGAGATGCTCGACCTGCCTCCCCGGGAACGGACTCTCCGCTCGGAGGTGCTTCTGCAGGAGCTTGATCTGACGGCATTGCGCCATAGCAAGGCCTATGCTCTGTCCGGCGGAGAACGTCGCCGCTTGGAAATTACGAGGGCCCTGGTCATTGCCCCTCAATTTCTCCTTCTCGATGAGCCCTTTGCCGGCATCGATCCGATCGCGGTGGGCGACATTCAGCAGATCATCACTCGCCTCAAAGAAAAAAGGATCGGGGTCCTGATCACGGACCATAATGTCCAAGAGACCTTGTCCATCACTGATCGCGCCTACATTATCAACGAGGGTAGCATTTTGGAGGCTGGCACTCCGGACACTATCGTCAATAGTCCCACAGCCAGGGCGATCTATCTGGGCGAGCGGTTTAAGTTGTAGCGGGTGCTGGTGCAATAAGATGATCCAGTGAATATGAAACCACGCCTCGGCCTTGATATCCGTCTCAGCCAAAAGCTGATTATGACGCCGCAGCTGCAGCAAGCAATCAAGCTGCTGCAGTTGTCGCGGCTGGAGCTTCAGCAGACCCTGACCCAGCATTTAATGGAAAACCCGCTATTGGAGGAGCTTCAGGCTGATGTGGAGGAAGGGGAAGCATCAGCCGGGGAGGACCTCAATCAGGACAAGAAGGAACCCAAGGAAGCTCAGGACGCAGGCGATTCCGAGGAGACGCAGGTTCCGGGCGAGGGAAACCGTGATGAACTGGGATGGGAGGACTACTTTGGCGGCGACCGTCGGGCTGGTGATACGGAAATGCCTTCTTCCCAGGACGATCTGCCCTCCTATGATCAGACTGCGGTTAAGCCAACCTCGCTCGAAGACCATCTTCTCTGGCAACTTGGCCTGTCCGGTCTTCCAGAAAAGGATAAAGCAATTGGCCGCCTTATCATCGGCAACCTGGATGAAGACGGATATTTGCGAGCCCCTCTGATCGACCTGGCTGTCGACGCGGGGGTAGCGCCTGAAGCCGTCGAGTCGGTATTGGACCAGATTCAGACTTTTGACCCGGCCGGTGTGGCGGCACGAGACCTGCGCGAGTGCCTATTCATCCAGTTACGGTTTCTGGGGCGCGCATTTAGGGGGAGTCACCGCGCTTCTCCAGGATTGCTGGAAGCCATTATCACCAACCACTTGCAGGATCTTGAAAAAAAACACTACGGGCGCATTGCCAAGGCCCTCGATGTCACGACGGAGGAGGTGCTTCAGGCCGTACGGGTCATCGAAGGGCTTGAGCCCAAGCCGGGTCGGCCATACTTCGTTTCCGACAACTATGTGGTTGTGCCGGATGTCTTTGTCGTGAAAGATGAGGGTGAATGGGTAGCGGTGTTGAATGACGAAGGCCTGCCTCGTCTCCGCATCAGCCCCTATTATAAGCAATTAATCGCCAGCAAACGGGACCCTTCCGATGCGACCAAGGCGTATCTAGACGACAAGCTGCGCGGCGCTCAGTGGATCATCCGCAGCATCGAACAGCGGAACAAGACCATCATTAAGGTCGTCAGCAGCATCGTGAAGTTTCAGGAGCAATTTTTCAATCATGGTGTGCAGGGTCTCAAGCCGCTGGTCTTGAAGCAGGTTGCCGAAGATATCGGGATGCACGAGTCCACGATCAGTCGAGTCACCGCCAACAAGTATCTCTATTGTCCGCAGGGGATGTATGAGCTGAAATATTTTTTCAACACCGGCCTGCAACGATCAGACGAACAGGAAGACATGTTGTCCTCGGTCACGGTTCGAGAAATGATTCGCAAAATGGTCGCCGAAGAGGATCCGCGCCATCCGCTGAAGGATCAGGAGATCGTCGCGCGACTGCTCGGCCATAATATTGTCATTGCCAGGCGTACGGTGGCGAAGTATCGAACGGAAGTCAACATTCCCTCAGCCAGCCAGCGGAAGCGATTTTTCTAACCTGGCCATTGGTGCGCTGTCGAAAGGATGCTCATGCAGATCTTGATCACGGGCCGGCATGTGGAGGTCACGCCGGCTTTGCGTCGGCACATTGATATTCGGATGAAGCGTGTGGCGCGGTTTGGAGCCAAGCTCGGCGATATTCAGGTCATTCTGGGGGTCGAAAAATACCGGCATACGGCGGAGGTAGTCCTGACGCTCAACGGGGTGGCCGTGCAAGCCAAGGCCTCTACCAAAGAAATGTATGCTTCCATCGACGAGGTGTTGGACAAGGTCAGCCGTCAGATCAGCCGGCAGAAGGACAAACGGCGTAATCGAAAGGCTTCTCCATCGGCACTGTTGCTGCCAGTCCCGCGTCCCGTAACACCCTCGCTGCGGTCTCTTGGCGTCAGGCTGGTGCGGACTTCACTCCACCGGCTCACGCTTGAGGAGGCGACCGAACGACTCGGTTCCCAAGCAGGGGCGCTCCTGGTATTTGAGAACCAAGCCGCTGAGCGGACTCAAGTTCTCCATCGATTGGGCAGTGGTGCGATTGAACTGATCGATCCGTCGCCTGCAACCCCCTAGGGTGTAGATGCAAAGTCTTCGTTTAATAATTGTGAGCGGTCTTTCCGGTTCTGGCAAGACCTACATGCTCAAGTGCTTTGAGGATGTGGGATATTTTTGCGTCGACAACCTGCCGCCAGCGTTACTGCCCACCTTTGCTGAGCTTTGTCTTCAGCAGGGAGGTGAGGTGAAAAAGGTGGCGCTCGGCATTGATATCCGGGAGCGCGGCTTCTTCGGAGACTTTATCGCCAATTTGGATCGCTTGAAGACGCTGGGTCATTCCGTTGAACTGTTATTTCTTGAGGCAAGAAACGAGATTTTGGTGCGTCGTTTTTCGGAATCTCGCAGGCCACATCCGCTACTTCCACATGCGCCTGTTTTGGAAGGTGTGCAGCTCGAACGCGAACGACTCTTAGAGCTACGCAGTCGCGCAGACCGAATTATTGACACATCAGATATCACCGTACATGAGCTCAAAGACCTCGTAGCGAAACAATCGGCTGGGCTTAGCGAAGGACGACCGATGACGGTTTCTCTATTAAGCTTCGGCTACAAATTTGGAGTCCCATTTGAGGCGGATCTATTGTTTGACGTGCGATTCCTCAAGAATCCAAATTTTATCGCCCAATTGAAAGCACTCACGGGGGAAGACGCGAGAGTGCAGACCTATGTTTTTGATGACCCTGATGCCGTGGCGCTGCTTGATCGTCTGGAGGCGTTGCTCCAGTTCCTGTTGCCTTGCTACGAGCGGGAGCGACGTAGTTACCTCACCATAGGAATCGGGTGTACAGGTGGTCGCCATCGTTCTGTGGCCATTGCCTTGCAGCTGCATGACCGCTTGGCAAAGGCTGGCCGCACTACTACCCTTCGTCATCGAGACCTCGCCAAGTCCTGAGTTGCCCCATTTCCAAGCCAATATCTTGGTAGCGAAGGCAAGGCCTTGCTATAGCAGATGGAGACATCTTTGCTTGACAGGAAAAATATATTGACTATACTTACTCGATACAAATTACTGGGGAAGATTGCTGGCGACCAAAGGTGACGGGGGATGATCGTGCAAGTAAACTCAAAAAACCGCTTCAAAACCATCGAAGTATGTAAGCTCTTCGATGTATCGCGAGCCACCTTGTTCCGGTGGGAGCGTGAAGGGTTGATCTCTGATCCTCCACGCGATTGGAGGAATTGGCGCGTCTATACGGCTCAGAATATCAAGGAAATCAAGCAGATCATTCAATCGCGCAATCACGTGGCTTGAGGAAATCACAATGGAGCTGCCCGCACCGCTCAAGCAGTTGATGACTGTGGATGTCGGAGCCTGGTTCGGCCCAAGCAGGCAACTGCTGGGCTTGGATATCGGGTCCAGTGCCATCAAGCTGGTTCAGATGCGAGAGCAGAAGGGAAAGTATGTACTCCAAAAATTCGGGATCAAATCGCTGGAGCCGGAGGTGATTGTAGATGGAACTGTGATGGATGCGGCACGGGTGGTGACGGTCATCAAGGAATTGCTGCAGGAGTCCAATGTTAAGCTCAAGAATGTCGCGATGTCGATTTCCGGGCATTCCGTGATCGTCAAGAAAATTACCCTGCCGCCTATGCCGGACGAGGAGCTCGAAGGGCAAGTCAAGTTGGCCGCAGAACAATATATTCCCTTCGATATCAACGAGGTTAACCTGGATTTTCATGTTCTCAATCCTCTTGAGCAGTCGGAGGATGGTCAGGCCCAAATGGCGATCCTATTGGTTGCGGCCAAGAAAGAGAAAGTCAATGAATTGACCGAGTTGGTCAAGGGAGCGGGGCTGAGTCCTGTCGTGCTGGATGTGGATGCATTTGCAATCGAAAACATGTATGGAATCAATTATGAAACCGGCCCCGATGAAGTCGTAACCCTGGTTAACATTGGGGCAAGCGTGATGAATGTGAATATCCTCAAAGGGGGGATGTCTCTGTTTACACGCGATATCTCACTTGGAGGCAACCGTTACACCGAGTCGATTCAGCGGGACTTGGGGGTTTCGTATGAGGACGCAGAGGCCGCTAAGGTTGGGGTTCGGCGTGAGGGGCTTGATCCGGAATCGGTTGCGGCCGTCATTGATGGTGTCAATGCGGAGGTCGTCTCTGAAGTCGCCCGGTCGGTGGATTACTTCAAGTCCACCAATCCGGAAGGGGAAGTCAGTAAAATCGTGATGTGCGGAGGCAGTGCCAGAGTGACGGGGCTGATGCAGCAGTTGGGGGATCGTATGGGGGTAACGGTGGAGTTGGCTAACCCATTCAATCAGGTTGATACGACGGCCGGAAAGTTTGATCCTGATTACTTGGCGTCGGTGTCCTCTCAAGCTGCGGTGGGGGTTGGGCTGGCCATCAGGGCGGTCGGTGATCGATGATTAAAATCAACCTCCTGCCAAGCCCCCGCGCGAAAAAAAGCGGCGCGGCGCAACTGCTGGATGTTCGTTTCGAGCTGCTCGCGGCTGGCGGGCTCCTTCTGCTCAGTGTGGTGGGGTGTATCTACTACTCCGGTGTACTGGACGCTCAAATCGAAGCCAAAACGCAGGAGAAGGCGGACAAGGACAAGCAACTGACGGCGCTCAAGGAGAAGATCAAGAAAGTCGATGATTTCGAGCAAAAGAAGAAGCGGCTCGAGGATCAAAACCGCATTATCGACCAACTGGAGAAGTCGCGTGGCGGCCCCGTGCGTGTTATGGACTTCGTCAGCCAAAGTCTTGATCCGCTGAAACTCTGGCTGGTGTCCATGACCGTCAAGGGTAACGACGTTGAGCTCGAGGGGCGGGCGTTAACCAATGACGACGTCGTGGAGTTCGTGAAGAACCTCCGGCGTACGGATTATTTCACGACGATCCGCTTGGGCGAGACTCGTTCTGCCACCGAAGGTAAAACGGGGTTGTTTCAATTCAGGCTGAGCCTTTCAACGAAGGGTTGACATGGAGTTGCCGAAAGTCAATCTGGATGTCTTGCGCACGGTCCCGCCAGCGCAGAAGGTGTTGCTGCTGGGTTTGATGCTCGGGTTTATTGTGCTGGCTTTTTACAATAATTATGGCATGCTGTTTGAGAGCTGGTCGGACAGGGAGGGCAGGATTGCTGTCTTGCAAGCGGACATCGACAAGGTGGACAAGGACATTCAGGCCACCAATATCAAGGTCAAACATCTGGATGAGTTGATCGCGGCCAACACGCAACTGGAGGCAGAGTTGGCCAAAAAGAGGGAGAAGTTGCCGCAAGAAGAGGAGGCCTCCACGTTGCTCAAGCAAGTGACTGACCTTGGGGTTAGGCTGGGCTTGGACATCAAGCTCTGGAAGCCCGGGATATCAGCGGTCCACTCCTCCAATCTGTATGTCAAGCAACCGGTCAGCGTGGAGGTGGTTGGCGGCTATCACACGGCCGGCCTGTTTTTCGATCGGATCAACAAGATGCCACGCATCATGAGCGTTAATGACCTCAAATTCGGCTCACCCAAGGTGGATCAAGATCGGGTGGTGCTTCAAACCGTGTTTGAACTGGTTGCGTATGTGGCTCCTCCAGAGCCGAAACCGGTGTCGAAACCAGCCCCGGGGAAATAGCCGGTGCGGGAAAGAGGACAACGTGGAGGCAGCCAGGTGGTAAGCCGATGGAGGCTGGAGGTTTATGGAAGGATGGGGGTGATGGTAGGCATACTCTCCAGTCCGGCCTTTACCGGTGCTCAACCGACTTCTATCCCGTCCGACAATGCAGCGGTGACCGCTCCGGTTCCGCCTAGTGTTGTGCAGAGCGGGGCAGGCTATTCCTATGATCCATCCGGGCGGCGGGACCCGTTCAAGCCAATCGGCCTGGAGAAACAGACGAAAGAAGGGAATCTGGATCTTCCGCCGCTCCAACGCGTCGGGCTGACCGAAGTGAGTTTGATCGCGATTATCTGGGGCGGGTACGGGTATAGTGCGATGGTGCAGACGCCCGATGGAAAGGGATATACCGTGCGGCAGGGCACGAAGATCGGGCCAAACAACGGGGTCATCAGTGCGATCACGGAAAACTCCCTCGTAGTGCAAGAGCGCTTTACGGATGTTTATGGTAATAAGCAGGTGCGTGAATACGTGAAGCGCCTGCATGCGAAAGAAGGCTCCGAATGAACATCCCGCGAATTCGGACTTGGCTTGCTGTCTCCATCGTGACGGCCGCGCTCTTGTCCTGCGCGCATCAGGCGTCTGTCCCGAACGAGGCCGATTCGGGTCAGGGGAGCCGGGCGGTTGAGCCGATCCGGGTGACCGACTTGGGGGATCGCATCCGGGTGGAGGTCGAGGGGGATCAGCCGATTGCCTATGACCTTTCGACCAGCGTTGCGCCCGCGAGTGTAACGGTGGATTTGCCGGGATTTGCCAAAGGGGCGAATCAGCCTCGCCTGGACGTGAACAAGCCGCCCGTGTTGCAGGTCGTGACGCGCGAGGTAACGGATCCCAGACCCGGCATGCGGTTGCTGGTGATGCTCACGGCGGCCATGGAGCCGGAGGTCAAAGTAGAGGGCACGAAGCTGTTTGTTGATTTCCTCAAGGGGCCAGCTGCGGCGGATGTCGGAGCGGCGGGCAAGGAGGCTGGGACAGACCAGGCAGGCTCCGCAGGATCGGAAACGACCGGAGCGACAGTCAACAACTCGGCCAAGACTATGACCAGGGTGGAGGTTCAGCGGGGCGAGGGGGAAGCGACGGTGGTCATCCATGGGGATGGCGAGTTCGACTACGATGTGCGGGCGCTGAATCGTGACCGGGTGGTGGTGGATCTGGCGCATGTGGCATCTGCTCTGCGTTTGCAAGTGCTACCCGTGGACCATCCGATCCTCAAGCAGATTCGCATCGGACACCATTCGCAGAAGGTCAGGCTGGTCTTGGATCTTGCCAAGCGGTCCACGTATGCCGTGGTGCCGGGAGACCATTCTCTGTCGATCCGATTGAGTGCGGTGGCGAAGCCGGCCGCCGCCGACCATGGCGTCGCCAATACGGCGGACGGAACGGCCAAGCGATCGGGAGTTCGTGAGAGTGAGCAGGCAAAGACGGTCCCGGGCGAGGTGGAAGATAAGAACGGTAAGGCTGCGGCGCCGGCGCGCGTGCCCTTCCCTGAACGGCTCGTACGTATCGAGGCGCTGCCGCGCTTCGCGCAGATGGCTCCAGAGGCCAAGGGGGCGGCTGAGGCGGAGGATATTGGGCAAGGGCGCTATGTGGGCCGGAGGATTTCGTTGGATTTTCAAGCGGCCGACATTACGAATGTGCTCCGCCTGGTGGCCGATGTCAGCGGCTTTAACATCGTGGTCGGCGAAGGGGTCAAGGCGAAGGTTACGTTGAAATTGGTCAATGTGCCCTGGGACCAGGCCCTGGATATGTTGCTGAAGATGAACAATCTGGGAATGATCCGGGAAGGCAATATTGTCTGGATCGACACCCTGTCCAACATTGCCAAGCAGCAGGACGAGGAGGCGAAAGCCAAGGAGTCCAAGGTCAAGGCCGAAGATCTGGTGACCCGCGTGATCTATGTGCAGAACGTGCCGGCTTCAGAGATACAGACGACCCTTCGACAGTACCTGAGTCCCAGGGGGCAGTTAAATTTGAATCCCGCCAGCAATGCCTTGGTCATTCAGGACACGGAATCCCGCATTGCCGCATTTGCGCAGCTCGTTCGCGAGTTGGATCTGGAGGTGCCACAAATCCAGATTGAAGCCAGGATCGTGCAGGCTGACACGAATTATGCCCGTTCGCTCGGAGTCCAGTGGGGGTTCCAGAGTTTGGCCAATCTGACCGGCCATCGTGTGTCCAATTTTCGCGGACAATCCGCCAGTACTGATTCATTCGGCAACCAAACCGGAAACTTCCTCGTGAACCTTCCTGCCGCAGTCGGCGGCGTGGCTGCGCTGCCGGCCGCGGGGTTTACCTATGGGAAGCTGACGGACGATGGCGCCATTCTGGACCTGCGTCTATCGGCCGGAGAGCAACTCGGATTGACAAAAGTCATCGCCGCCCCTAAGATCACCACCCTCGACAAGCGGGAGGCCAAGATCGAGCAGGGGCAATCTATTCCTTATCAAACGACTTCGCTACAGGGTACCCAGACGACGTTTGTGGATGCCTTGCTGTCCGTTACGGTGACGCCGCAGATTACCTCGAGGGATCCCAAGGAAATCGGCAAGCAAATCTTGTTGAAGGTCAAAGCCACGCGGAATGCTCCGGGTGCGCAGACGACGGCCGGTGCGATCATCACCAAGAAGGAAGCGTTGACGCAGGTGTTGGTGCGTGACGGGGAGACCATGGTGATCGGTGGAATCATCGAAGATACCCAAAGCAACACGGTGACGGGGCTGCCATTCCTGTCGCGTCTGCCGGTGATCGGCTGGCTGTTCAAGAACAAGTCCGAGCAGGTGCAGAAGACGGAACTGCTGATCTTTCTCACCCCCACCATCGTGAAGAGCTAACCGGTCTGAGACGCCCACCATGTTGCGGTATTTGAACGGCGGGGAATCACACGGCAAGTATCTGCTGGCGGTCCTGGAAGGGGTGCCGGCGGGTCTGCCGTTGACGGCTGAGGACGTCAACCGGGACTTGGCTCGCCGCCAGCAGGGGTACGGCCGTGGCGGCCGTATGCGCGTCGAACAGGATCGGGTCGAATTCGGTTGCGGGGTCCGCAAGGGCGCCACTCTGGGCAATCCGATCGGGCTGTTGATCGCCAATAAGGATTGGGAAAATTGGAAGGACGTGATGGCAGCCGAACCGGGGCCGACCGTTACCGAGAAGGTTGTGACCAGGCCAAGACCGGGGCATGCGGACCTGGTCGGGGCGATCAAGTATGGCCACCGCGACATCCGCAATGTGCTTGAGAAGGCCAGCGCTCGTGAAACGGCAATCCGCGTGGCGATCGGAGGAGTGGCCAAGGCGTTGTTGGCCCAGTTCGGTATGCAGGTACTGAGCTATACGGTGCAAATCGGCGATGTGGTCGCCAAGAGGATCGATGATCCTCTCGAAGCCTACCGGCAGGCAGAGACATCCGATGTCCGTTCGCCCGATCCGGAAGCGGGGGCGCAGATGGTCGAGCGGATCCGGACTGCCAAGCATAAAGGCGATACTCTGGGGGGTGTGTTCGAAGTGGTGGTGACGAACCCTCCGATCGGCCTGGGCAGCTATACCCAATGGGATCGGCGGCTTTCGGCACGATTGGCCATGGCGGCGATGAGCATCCAGGCGATGAAGGGTGTGGAGATTGGCATGGGGTTCGAAGCCGCACGCCGATTCGGGTCCGAAGTCCACGACGATATCTACTACGACAAGCCAGGGCAGCAGTTCGTCCGTCACACCAACAATGCCGGGGGGTTGGAGGGCGGCATCACCAACGGCCTGCCGATCGTCCTGCGGGTAGCCATGAAACCGATCTCGACGCTCTACAGTCCGAAAAAGAGCGTGGATATTGAGACCAAGGAGCCTTTTGACGCCACGGTGGAGCGGTCCGATATCTGTACCGTGCCGGCCGCGGGCGTGGTTGGAGAGGCAGTCGTCGCCTTTGAGATGGCCAACGCCCTGGTTGAAAAGTTCGGCGGTGATAGCCTTGAGGAGATGAAGCGCAATTTCGACGCCTACCAGGCCTACGTCAAAACCTTTTAGTTTCTTCCGCGCTGTGGTACCATCCCCGAACTTTACTTCGGTGTATCGTCCCCTCTGAGCCCGTCTTCTACCGGGAGGGCGGGCCGCTCCCGTTGTGCCGACAGGTGAAGTATGCAGTCTTCCACCGCTGAACAATGCGTCAAAGTCTCCTTGGCCGAACGGAGCTACGACATTGTCATCAAGGCCGGCCTGCTGCATGAGATCGGCGACCGACTGCGGAGCATTGGGTGTTCCGGAAAGGTCGCCGTCGTTACGAATCCGGTGGTGGGCCGGCTTTATGGGAAGGTCGTGCTGCGCTCGCTGAAAGCGGCCGGGTATCAGGTCAAGGTGATCCTGGTGCCGGATGGCGAGCGGGCGAAGACCTTACGCTGGACGGCGGCCATTCTGGACAACTTGGCCAAGGAACGATTCGAGCGCGGCTCGTTCATCGTGGCCTTGGGGGGCGGAGTGGTCGGCGACTTGGCCGGGTTTGCCGCGGCCCTGTTTGTGCGGGGGATTCCCTTTGTGCAGGTACCCACTACGCTCGTCTCCCAGGTGGATTCAAGCGTCGGCGGCAAGACGGGGGTTAATCATGTCTTGGGCAAGAATCTGATCGGTGCCTTTCATCAGCCGAGGCTGGTGTTGATTGATCCGGTAACGCTCGGCACGTTGCCGAAGCGCGAATGGGTCGCAGGGTTGGCCGAGGTGATCAAATACGGCATGATCGAGGATGCGGAGTTTTTTGCCTATCTCGAGCGACATATGAATGATTTGCTGGCGATGGAGCCGAGCCGGGTTGCGCACATTGTTACTCGCTCCTGCCAGATCAAAGCGTCAGTGGTGATGGAAGACGAGCGGGAATCCGACCGGAGACGTGTGCTCAACTACGGCCATACGGTGGGCCATGCCCTGGAATCCCTGGGAGGCTATCGCAAGTTGATCCATGGCGAGGCGGTGGCCATCGGGATGGTGCAGGAAGCCGGCCTGGCCAAGCATCTTGGCTTGTGCAGCCAGGAAGTCGTGGCGCGCCAGCGATCCTTGGTACGCGCGGCCGGATTGCCGGATGCTTTGCCAGTGACGCGATTTTCGGAATTGTGGACCGCCATGCAGCATGATAAGAAGATGTCCAAGGGGCGATTGCACTGCGTGCTGCCCGAACAGGTCGGCCGGGTCACGATCGTCCCCATTGAACGGCCTGCCGTGAAGGAGTGGTTTGCGAGCGTTGGGCGTGAGGCGCGATCCTAACCGGGAATTCTATGGCGACGAAACGTCCTCAATCCGTCCAGGCTTTGGAGCGGGCCTTGCGCGAAAAAACGCGCGAGGTCGATGTGCTGCACCGCATCAGCGAATCGATCAGCGCGACCTTGGATCTCGAAGTGGTGCTGCGGCACATCGTCGAGATGGTCGTCGAGGTGACCAGGGCCGATGCCTGCCTGCTGTACCTGCTCTCCGAGAGTCGCGAGGAGTTGATTTTGCGGGCCTCAAAGAATCCCCACCCCAAACTGATCGGACGGATTACGATCGGTCTTGGTGAAGGGATTACCGGCTGGGTGGCGCGTGAGCGGACGCGCGTGGTGATTCCCAGCAACGCCAATGACGACCCCCGGTTCAAATTTTTTCATAATCTTCCGGAAGACCGGTATCAGGCCTTCGTGTCGGTGCCCATCCTGACCAAAAAGGAAGTGGTGGGTGTGATCAACGTGCAGCACAAGCGGCCGAAACGGTACCAGCCCGACGAGTTGGCGCTCTTGACCACGATTGCCAATCAGGTCGGCGGGGCGATCGAGAATGCCCGTCTTTATGCGGAAATGTCCCGCAAGGCGCTCCAGGTGGATACCCTCTCTCAAGTCTCTGAGACCGTGGCCTCGAACCGCTTGATCGAGGATGTCTTGCAGTTGATCGTCACGATGACCGCGCAGATGATGAACTCGAAGATCTGTTCGATCATGTTGCTGGAGCCGGCCTCAGGGGAGCTGCGCATCATGGCGACTCAGAGCCTGAGCGAACAGTACCGTCGGAAGCCCAGCCTGAAGTTGGGGCAAAGCATCAGCGGCCGCGCGGTACAGGAGCGCCGGTCCATCATCGTGCCGGATGTCACCAAAGAACGGGACTACATGTATCCGGAGATGGCGCGAAGGGAAGGGCTCTGTTCCTTGCTCTCCGTACCCATGCTGATTCGAGATCGGGCGGTCGGCGTGATCAACAGCTATACCTCCGTCCCGCACGCCTTTACGTCCGAAGAGATCAAGGTTCTCCAGGCCATTGCTAATCAGGCGGCCATCGCAATCGAGAACACCAAGCTGGTGGAAAAGTCTTTTGAAATGCAGGAGGCGCTCGAGGTGCGGAAGCTGGTGGAGCGAGCCAAGGGCAGTCTGATGCAGGCCAAGGGGATATCGGAGGAGGAGGCGTTCCGGCTGATGCAACGGCAAAGTATGGATACCCGCAAGTCCATGCGTGAGATCGCCGAGGCGGTGATCCTGGCCATCGGTATCGAGCGGCATGCCGGCAGCCGGGACTTCAATAGGCCTTGACAGGTTCTCGGACGCGGTGCTATAAGCCCTCTAGTAATGCGCGAGGGGGAACAAGGGCGTTTCCCGGGTGCATGTAAGCCGGCGCCATTCATGCCGGATAGCAGGACGATGACGTCCTCGGCCCCAGACAGTGAACGGGGGCGGAGGGCGTTTTTTTTTGTCCCGGATAGAGCGAGGTCGGTCTTGCGACGGTTTCGCATCGCCATGGTCCAGATGAATTCAATCGTCGGAGACCTGCCGGGGAATAGGCAGCGCATTACCGGGTGGCTGCGTGAAGCCCGAAAGGCCAAGGTCGATCTCGTTGTTTTCCCGGAATTGGCGATTACCGGCTATCCCCCTGAAGATTTGCTGCTGAATCCGAAGTTTCTGAGCGATACCAAGCGTGCGTTGCGGGAGGTTGTCAAGCACTGTCGTGGCCTGGCCGCCGTGGTGGGATGTGTCAGCGAAGGGGAGGTGCCTGGAACCCGGCCCGCGCCTCCCTTAGCGGTGGCCGTCGGAGCACAGGAAATCTGCAATGCTGCCGCCGTGATTGCGGACCGACGGCTGGTCATCTCTTATGGCAAGCGGTATTTGCCCAATTACGGGGTGTTCGACGAACGCCGGTACTTCCATCCTGGCCGACGCATTCCGGTGATCGTGCTGAACGGGACCCCCGTCGGGGTCAACATTTGCGAGGATATCTGGTTTCCGGATGGACCGACCCGCACCCAAGCGATGGCTGGCGCGGAAGTGATCGTGAACATCAACGCCTCGCCGTTTCACGTGGGTAAGACCAAGCTGCGGGAGCAGATGCTGGCAACCCGTGCGAGGGAAAACGGGGTGATCGTTACCTACACCAACACCATCGGCGGGCAGGACGAGTTGGTATTCGATGGCAACAGCCTGGTCCTGGATCAAGGCGGCGAGGTGATTCTTCGCGGGAAGGCTTTCGAAGAGGACTTCCTGATTGCCGATCTAGATGTTGGAGCAGTGGCCCGTGCCCGCATGGGACAGGTCCGCCGAAAGTGGGCAGCCGGACGGTCCATGACCGACGTTGATCGGATCGTCGTCTCCGGTCTCTCTGCAGCGAGGAAGCGTGCGCCGATTGTGCCGGCGGAACCGGCTCCGCTCGATCCTTTGGAGGAAGTCTATCAGGCGCTGATTCTTGGAGTCCGGGACTACGTACGAAAGAACGGGTTTGGCCAGGTGGTCATTGGGCTCAGCGGCGGGGTGGACTCGGCTCTTACGGCGGCGATTGCGGTGGATGCATTGGGCCCCAAAAACGTGGTGGGTGTCTTCATGCCTTCTCCCTATACCTCCCGAGACAGTCGTGAGGATGTCGCCGAGCTGGCGGAGCGTCTGGCGATCAGAACCTGCACCATCCCGATCACCAGAATGTTTCGGTCCTATCTGAGCTCCTTGGCTGCGTCGTTTGTCGGGCGGCGACCCGATACGACCGAGGAAAATCTGCAAGCCAGGATTCGCGGCAATCTGTTGATGGCCCTGTCGAATAAGTTCGGCTATCTCGTCCTGACCACAGGCAACAAGAGCGAGATGAGCGTGGGCTATGCGACACTCTATGGGGACATGGCTGGAGGGTTTGCGGTGATCAAAGACGTCCCGAAGACGATGGTCTATGACCTTGCCCGTTTGCGCAATCGTCGGGCATCAGCAGACGCGGTTATTCCCAAGCGGACCATCGAGCGGGCGCCGACCGCGGAGCTGGCGCCGGGGCAAAAGGACGAGGATTCCCTGCCTCCTTATGCCGTGCTGGACCCGATTCTCAAAGCCTATGTGGAAGAAGACAAGTCGGCGGAAGAGATCACCGCGATGGGGTTCGAGCCGGACACCGTCCGCCGGGTGATCCGGTTGGTGGATGGGAGCGAGTACAAGCGACGTCAGGCGCCGATCGGGATCAAGATCACGCATCGAGCCTTCGGCAAGGATCGCCGCATGCCGATCACGAATGGCTATCGAGGGCGTTAACCTGGGACAAGAGCCGGATGGGCTTGGTCATGGTGACGGAATTCCTCGGCCAAGTCGGCAAGGAGGGGACGTGAGACGAACGACGGGATATGGAGTCCTGGTTCCGGCTGCCGGTCTGGGGGGACTGCTGGCGGCAGTCCCAGCCTGGGCTCAGGCTGGCCCGACGATGAACAGCGGGGATACGGCCTGGATGCTGGCATCTACGGCGTTGGTCTTGGTCATGATCGTGCCGGGCTTGGCCCTGTTTTATGGGGGGCTCGTCCGCAGCAAAAACGTCCTGAGTACGGTCATGCACAGTTTCATCGTTCTGTGCCTGGTGACCGTGATCTGGGTCCTCTTCGGGTACAGCCTGGCCTTTGGTCCCGATCGAGGCGGCGTGATCGGCAGCCTGGATTGGGCCGGATTGAGCGGGGTCGGGGCCCAGCCCCATCCCCTCTACGGAGCGACCATCCCGCACGGGGTGTTCATGTTGTTTCAGCTGATGCTGGCGGCGCTCACGCCGGCCTTGATCACCGGGGCCTTTGCCGAGCGAATCCGTTTCAGCGCGGTGCTGCTGTTTACCTCTTTGTGGTCGATTTTCATCTATGCGCCCCTGGCCCATTGGATCTGGGGCGGGGGATGGTTGAGCAAGATGGGGGGGCTGGATTTTGCCGGAGGAGCGGTTGTTCATATCAGCGCCGGGGCTTCTGCCCTGGCCTGTGCCTTGGCGGTGGGCCGCCGTCGGGGCTGGAGAACCGACTATATGCCCCCGCACAACCTGCCCTTTGTGCTCCTGGGGACCGGATTGCTTTGGTTCGGCTGGTTCGGCTTTAACGGGGGAAGCGCCAGGGGGGCCAATGCCGTGGCCATGGGAGCATTGATTGCCACCCAAGTCGCGGCGGCCGCGTCGGCGTTGTCCTGGATGACCGTCGAGTGGATGCATCGGGGCAAGCCCACCGTGCTGGGCGTGGCCAGCGGGGCGGTGGCCGGTCTGGCCGCGGTGACCGGGGCTGCCGGGTATATCGGGCCCATGTGGGCCATGGTGATCGGAATTGTCGCCGGGGGGCTCTGCTATTTCGCCATTGTTTGGAAGGGCCGGATCGGCTATGATGACGCCCTCGACGTCGTCGGGATCCACGGAATCGGGGGGATTATCGGCGTCTTGGCGACCGGGTTTGTGGCCTCCAAAGGGTTGAATCCAGCCGCTGCAGACGGTCTCTTCTTCGGCAATCCTGCCCAGGTCGGTGTGCAAAGCATCACGGTGGTGGCGGTGGCGTTGTATGCCTTTGTCGGGACGTACGTCATTCTGAAACTGGTCGATGGCTCAATGGGGTTGCGTATCACCCCCGAGCAAGAAGCCACGGGTTTGGATCTCAGCCAGCATAATGAGCGAGCCTACTCGTAACCGGGGCTGCTCGCGATGAGCGTGAGGAGGCGGGTATGAAACTAGTCGAAGCGATCATCAAGCCGTTCAAGCTGGACGAGGTCAAGGATGCCTTGCTGGAGATCGGTGTCCAGGGGATGACCGTCACCGAGGTCAAGGGATTCGGCAGGCAGAAGGGGCATAAGGAAACCTATCGCGGCACGGAATACACCATCGAATTCGTTCCAAAGGTGAAAATCGAGGTGGCGGTGACCGACGCCCAAGTGCCGCGCGTGCTCGAGACTATTACCCGCAGCGCCAAGACGGGGAGCATCGGGGACGGTAAGATCTTCGTGCGCGACCTGGGCGCGGCGGTTCGTATCCGCACGGGAGAAACGGGAGAAGGGGCGCTGTGACCCTACGTTCCGAGAGCCAAGACGGGGTCGGTCTGCTGAAGGAAACGGAGATCGATGCCGCCGCGGCGCTGCTCGTGGAGCAGCGGCAGGTCCTCAAGCAACGGCTCGAAGCCGGTGCGTCCGGCGGCGAGGTGCTGGCGGCGTTGACCGAACTGGTGGACGGGTTGATCATCGGCCGGTATCGCAATGTCGTGCGCCAGGGGGGCGACGAGACGCTACTGGCCGGTTCCCAGCATTGCTGTTTGGTGGCGCTGGGAGGCTATGGCCGACGGGAGTTGGCGCCGCATTCGGACATCGATGTGATGTTCCTCTATCGGCCGGAGGCGGGCCAAGTCGCCCCATCCTTGTCGAGTCAAGTGCTCCACCATCTGTGGGATCTGGGGTTTCAGGTGGGCCACAGCGTCCGGACCGTCCAGGATTGCATCGAGCTGGCGACGGAGGACCTCACCATTCGGACCTCCATGATGGAGGCGCGCTTTCTGGGCGGCAGCGCAGCCTTGTTTCAGGAGTTTCATCGCCGGTATTTCCGCCAGGTCGTTGCGCGGGGCACCGATCGCTTTATCGAGCAGAAGATCGAAGAGCGCCGCCGCGAATACGACAAGTTCGGCGAGACGGTGTATCTGCTCGAACCCAACGTGAAGAAGAGCAAGGGTGGGCTGCGTGACCTGCACGTCCTGCAGTGGGCTGGGCTGGCCCGGTATCAGGCCGCCACGATTCAAGAGTTGGCCGATCGCGGCATCCTGTCCCGACAGGATTTTCAGGCTTTGGTGGACGCGCGCGAGTTCCTTTGGCGCATCCGGGCCATGTTGCATTTCGGCGCCGGCATGGCCCAGGAAATCCTGACGTTTGATGAACAGGTTCGTCTGGCAGCCCAATTCGGTTTCCAGGACCAGCCCCATCTGCTGGCGGTTGAACAGTTTATGCAACAGTATTACCGCCATACCATGGGGCTCCATGAGATCTCGAGCCGGTTTGTGGATCGGTGCCGGAGTCTATCGGTGTGGCAGAAGCTGGCCCAACTCCTTCCATCTCCCCGATTGGAGGGCACCTTCATCATTACCGGGCAGCAGCTGACCGTACCTCCGGAGTTGCGGAGCCGATTCCTGGACAGTCCGGAGCTGCTCCTGCGTCTGTTCGAGTTGGCCGGCACGAAACGGCTGAGGATCGATACCGATTTTCTGGAGGATATTCACCGGCATATGGACTCGGTTTCAAGCGAAGCCTTCCGTACCCCGGAGGTCAGCCGTCGGTTTCTGAAGATTCTTGGAGGGCCGGGAACGGTTGCCCATACGCTGGAAGCGATGCATCGGGCTCATCTGCTGGAAAAGTTGATCCCTGTATTTGCCACGGTCAGGGGGTTGATGCAGTTCAACCAGTACCACAAGTATACGGTCGATGAGCACAGTCTGTTGGCCGTGGGCAAAGCAGAAGCGCTGAGCCAGGAACAAGGTGTGCTCGGCGAGGTGTGCCGGGAGATCAAACGCAAGGACCTGCTGCACTTGGCGGTCTTGCTCCACGATCTTGGCAAGGGACGGGAAGAAGATCATAGCGAAGTGGGCAAGGCGATTGCCGAGGACACCGCGGCGCGACTGGGTTTCGATGAGCAGGAAACCAGGACGCTGGTTTTCCTGGTCCATCAGCACCTGTTGATGGCCCATACGGCGTTCCGCCGCGACCCCTACGACGAGAAGGTGCTGCTTCCTTTTGCGCGCAAGGTCGGGACTCCTGAGGTGCTCCGCAAGTTGTTGGTTCTGACGGCGGCCGATATCGCGGCGGTGGGCCCGGGGGTGTTGACCAAGTGGAAAGAATCCCTGCTGGTCGAGTTATACCTTCGTGCCTTGCCGGAGGTGTCGGGGGACCGAACTTCGGCTGTCAGCGGCGCGCGCCTCGATGCCATCGCCCAGGATGTGGCCAGAGAAGCGGTCGCTGCCGGCCTTGCGGGCATGGACCCGGCCTGGATCGAGTCCCAACTGGCGCAATTCCCTTTGCGCTACGTTCTTGGGACCATTCCCGGGCGCATCGCGGTCCATGTGGCGACGGTGCGACAGCTGACCCCGGGAGAAGTGTTGGTCACGGACAGTTTCAACGCGACGCTCGGAACCTCCGAATACACGGTGATCACGACCGATGAAGTGACGCCTGGCCTGTTCTCGAAAATCGCGGGCGTGATGGCGGCCAAAGGGTTGCAGATTCTGGACGCACAGATCGTCACCCGTCAGGACGGAATCGTGGTCGACACGTTTCAGGTGGTGGACCTGGACTATGCCGAAGCCCCGCCTTCTGACCGGCGGGCCATTATCGCGGATACGATCATCCGTGTGTTGAAGGGCGAGGCGTCGGTCGATACGCTGGTGGCTCAGGGAGGGCGGCTGCCTTCCTCCAAACCGCTTCCGGCCCATCGGCAGCCCACGGAAGTTCAGGTGGACAACGAAACCTCGGATCGCTTTACCATCCTGGACGTGTTTGCGGACGACCGGCAGGGCTTGTTGTACGTCATCACCCATGCAATTTTTAAGCTGGGGCTCTCCGTGCATGCGGCTCGCATTTCGACCAGGCTGGATCAGGTGGCGGACGTGTTTTACGTGACGGATCGGCAAGGACATAAAATCACCGATCAGGAGTTTCTCGAAACGGTTCGGGTTCGGATCAAAGACGACGTCGGCCGGTTCCTCGGCGAGCCAGCCGGGCAGCAGGCGGGTGCGTCATCCTTATCACTCTCATCGTAACGGCGATCTGAAAGGAGGCTCGGAATGAATCCCCGCGAGGTATTGGAGTTTGCCAAGAAGCACAAGGTGCAGATCGTGGATCTGAAGTTTGTGGATCTGATCGGGACGTGGCAGCATTTCAGCATTCCCGTCAACGAGTTGACCGAAGGCCTATTCAAAGACGGGTCCGGCCTGGATGGGTCGTCGATTCGCGGCTGGAAGGCTATCAATAACAGCGACATGCTGGTGGTGCCTGATCCTGAAACGGCCTGCCTGGACCCCTTTTGCGCCGTGCCGACGTTGAGCCTGGTCGGCAACGTGGTTGATCCGATCACGCGCGAAACGTATGACCGCGATCCCCGGTTCATCGCGCAGAAAGCGGAGAAACATCTGCAGGGCACCAAGATTGGCGACATCTCCTATTGGGGGCCGGAAGCCGAATTCTTCATTTTCGATCACGCCCGCTACGATCAGACGAGCCACAGCGGCTACTACTTCATCGATTCGGACGAAGGCGTCTGGAACATGGGGCAGGAGGGCGTGAATCTGGGCGGCAAGATCCGTCACAAGGAAGGGTACTTCCCGGTCCCGCCGACGGACACCCAACAGGACATCCGCAGCGAGATGATTCTGGAAATGGAACGGGCCGGCATCTCGATCGAGAAGCACCATCACGAAGTGGCGACGGCGGGACAAGCCGAAATCGATATCCGGTTCGACTCGCTGGTTCGGACGGCCGACAAGATGATGATGTACAAGTATATCGTCAAGAACGTGGCGCGGCGGCATGGCAAGACCGTGACCTTCATGCCCAAGCCGTTGTTCGGCGACAACGGCTCCGGCATGCACACGCACCAGAGCATCTGGAAAGACGGCAAGCCTCTGTTCGCCGGGAAAGAGTATGCGGGCGTATCGCAGCTCTGCCTGAACTATATCGGCGGCATTCTGAAGCACGCGCCGGCGTTGGCCGCCTTCACGAACCCGACGACGAATTCCTATAAGCGACTCACGCCGGGGTTTGAAGCGCCGGTGTTGCTGGCCTACTCCAGCCGCAACCGGTCGGCGGGAATCCGCATTCCCATGTATTCGCCGAGTCCCAAGGCAAAACGGATCGAGGTGCGATTCCCGGATCCCGGCGCCAATCCGTACCTCGCCTTCGCGGCGATGCTCATGGCGGGTCTGGACGGGATTGAAAACAAGATCAACCCGGGTGAACCGGCCGAGAAGGACCTCTACGATCTCGAAGCCAAGGAGGCCTCCAAGATTCGGACCATGCCGGGCAGCCTGGACGAAGCGCTCAATCATCTCGAGAAGGACCATCAGTTCCTTCTGAAGGGCGGGGTGTTCAGCGAGGATTTGATCGAGGCCTGGATCGGCTACAAGCGGACGAAAGAGGTCGATACCATGCGGCTGCGGCCGCATCCCTACGAGTTCTTTCTCTACTATGATGTATAGAGGGTGAGGTCAGGCAGTCGGGGCCGGCAATGGCGCCGGCTTCGGCTGCCGAATCAACGTATGGGAGCAGCCCGACAGTGTTGTTGGGCCGTTCGTCTGGCAAAGGCGCCAGCTCTGCCGGGAAGAGAGAGACAAGCTCTTTCTGGCAGCATGCTGGCGCCTTTCTCATTATGTGGTATTGGCTGGTGAACTGATCGGGCATGGGCAACATGGCGCCGGTGACGGATTTGGACGAGAGCCGATCGAGCGAGGAGTGCGAGGTCTTGGAAGCCGTGGCGGCTGCCTTGGCCGACTCCGGGCCTGTGCCGCAACGGCTTGAACGGGCCATCCAATTGGTTGACGAACGTTTGCGGGTGGTGCGGAGCCGGTTGGCGGGGGTGGAGCCGGCAGGGGAGGCATCCCGTCATCGCGCTGCAGCGGGGCGGAACTCCGGTTTACTAGCGAGTCTGGTGGGCCAGAGCGAGGCCATGCGCGAGGTCTATGAAGCAATTCGTCGCGTGAGCGGCAGCCAGGCAACGGTCTTGCTGCGGGGGGAGAGCGGCACCGGCAAGGAGCTGGTGGCGAAGGCCATCCATGTGCAAGGAATCAGGGCGAGAGGTCCGTTCATTCGTCTGCACTGCGCGGCCGTGACCGAGAGTCTCTTGGAGAGCGAGCTGTTCGGGCACGAACGGGGGGCCTTTACCGGAGCCGTGGACCAGCGCAAGGGGCGGTTCGAGTTGGCGGATGGCGGCACCTTGTTTCTGGACGAAGTGGGGGATATTCCGCCCTCCGTGCAGGTGAAGTTGCTGCGAGTATTGCAGGACAAGTGTTTCGAACGGGTGGGGGGGAGCAGGCTGCTGTCGGTGGATGTCCGGCTGATTTCGGCCACCCACCGCGACCTGGAGGCGATGGTGCGGGCTGGGACGTTCCGGGAGGACCTCTATTACCGGCTGAACGTCGTGCCGGTGACGCTTCCCCCGTTGCGAGAACGGATAGGCGATATTCCTCTATTGATCGATCATTTTCTGGATCGCTTCAACCGAGAGAACGGCCGCCACGTTCGCCTGGGACGGGATCTGATGGCGTTGATGACCCAGTATGAATGGCCGGGTAACGTCCGGGAGTTGCAAAACTGCGTGGAGCGGTTGGTGGTGATGACGGAGCCCCGCGCCGATCTCGTAACGCTCGACTCCGTGCCATCCTCGCTTCGAGGCTACTTTGCCGACATGGAGCATGTCACCGGAGTGGGAAGAGAGAAAACGGTTCAGGGTCATTCGATCAGGAAGGGACTGGATGAGAGCATCCAGGGCCTGGAGCGTCAGCGGCTCCTGGATGCCCTGGAACGGGTGGGGTGGGTGCAGGCGCGCGCGGCGAGGGTGTTGCGGATTACGCCCAGGCAGGTGGCGTATAAGATAAAAAAATACGGAATCGTCGAAGCATCTCGGAACGAGCCCTAACCAAGCAAGTCGGATGCACGTATGGCCTCGATGTCAGAGAAGGAGATAGCTATGACACCACAGTCGCGGTCGCGCCGAGAAGTCAGTGCGCACATGGTCGACGTAAAGCAACCGTCCGCCGAAGCCTATCTCGAACGGACAGTTGAACGGGCGGTCGCCGCCGCGGTGTTGGAGGCGGCGGGACCGAGCCGGCGGCAGTTCCTGGCCGGCATGGGGGGCGCCGCATTGGCGGCAGTGATCGGCGAAGTGTTTCCCTTGGCCCAGCTCAAGGCATTCGCCGCCGATCCTGCGGGTAAGCCCGAGAAGAAAGATGTCAGCATCGGATTTATTCCGATCACCTGCGGCACGCCGATCATCATGGCGGAGCCGCTCGGGTTCTACAAAAAGCATGGTTTGAACGCGTCGGTCAAACGTGCGGCGGGCTGGGCCATGATCC
This sequence comes from Nitrospirota bacterium, assembly GCA_004296885.1. Lineage (NCBI taxonomy): Bacteria > Pseudomonadati > Nitrospirota > Nitrospirota bacterium. Next base: position 39,795 of record SCVN01000019.1, read on the forward strand.
GCGATTGGGCGGTGAACAAAGAGGTGGATGCGGCGCACATGCTCACCCCCATGCCGCTTGCCATGACGCTGGGAGCCGGGTCCATGCCGACCCCGATGTACATGCCCGCGGTGGAGAACATCAATGGGCAGGCCATCACTCTGCACATCAAGCACAAGGGCGTCAAAACAGCGGCCGACATGAAGGGATTCCGCTTCTGTGTGCCATTTGATTTCTCCATGCATAATTACCTGCTCCGCTACTTCCTGGCGGAGGGAGGCGTCCACCCGGACAAGGACGTGCAGATTCGCATCGTGCCGCCTCCCGAAATGGTCGCGAACTTGAAAGCCGGCAACGTGGACGGATACCTGGGTCCGGACCCCTTCAATCAGCGGGCCGTGTATGAAAATGTCGGTTTTCTCTTCATGCTTTCGCGGGAGATTTGGGATCGTCATCCTTGCTGCGCCTTTACGGTGACGAAGGACTTTGCCACGCAATACCCCAACACGTTTCACGCCATGTGGCGGGCAATCGTGGATGCGACGCACTATGCCTCCAATCCCGTCCACCGGAAGGAGATCGCAACCGCGATCGCTCCGACCAACTACCTGAATCAGCCGGTCACCGTCTTGGAACAGGTGCTGACCGGTACCTACGCCGACGGACTCGGCAACATCAAGAAGGTGCCGGAGCGAATCGACTTTGATCCCTATCCCTGGCACTCGATGGCGGTCTGGATTCTGACCCAGATGAAGCGATGGGGGCATCTCAAGGGGGATGTGAACTATAAGGCGGTAGCCGAGCAGGTCTATCTGGCGGCAGACTGCGATCGCATTGCCAAAGAGCTGGGCTATCCCACTCATAAGGCGACATCCATGACCCATACCATCATGGGCAAGGCGTTCGATCCGAACCAGGCCGAGGCTTACGTCAAAAGCTTCAAGATTCACAGCATGGCATGAAAATGGCGTGGCTCGGCCGCCGCGTCGCGTACCTCTCGTATCGACACGACCGGAGCATGCTGGGTGTCCGGTGTTTTTTGCATGCAACGAAATGGGGACGACCGCACCCAGCGCTCCTCGATTGAATGAGCGTCGAAGAAAAGAGGCAGGCATGGCAAGATTGCAAGGGCAGGCGGGGAACTCAAAGGACGCGGTACTGATCTCCGTGTCGATGCTGGTCGTATTTGTAGCGGCCTGGCACCTCTTCACGCTGCGGCCTGCGTTTGATCCCGCAGGATTGACCGAAGACCAGCTTCACACGATGGAGTTCAATGGCGACATTATGCAGACCGCCGATGGGGGATACGCCTGGAATCCCGAGAAAGAAAAGGTGAAAGGGGTGCCCGGGCCTCTGGCGGTGCTGGAGAAGACCAGGACCGAATTGGCCGAGGCGTTTGTGAAGAAGGGCACGAATGATCACGGGATCGCTTACCTGGTACTCTACACGGTGACCCGTTTCGGAGCCGGTTTTCTGGCGGCCTCGGTGGTGGCCATCACGCTCGGGATCCTGCTGGGACTCAACAAGGTGCTCTTTCAGGCGGTCAATCCCTTCATCCAGATACTCAAGCCGATTTCGCCGCTCGCCTGGATGCCGTTGTTGCTGTACACGGTGAAGGACCCGAAGTGGACGGCGGTGCTGGTTGTGTTCATGGCGGCGCTCTGGCCGACTCTGGCCACGACGGCGTTCGGGGTCAATTCCCTGCGTAAGGACTACTTGCACGTGGCGGCCATTCTTCAACTGTCTTGGGCCAAGCGGTTGTACAAGGTCATTCTTCCTGGGGCGGCGCCGACTATCGTCAACGGTCTGCGCATCTCGTTCGGCAGTGCGCTTGTGGCGGTCGTGCCGGCCGAAATGCTTCTGGGCGAGCTGGGAGTGGGCTATTTGAGTTGGATCGAATGGAACAACCTGGATATCGCCGGGGTGATCTTTGCGATCTTGGTTGTGGGCGTCGTGGGAGTCATTCTGGATTCGGGGTTCAACAAGCTGGCGAGTCTCGTCACGTATCAGGAGTAAGCCATGGCATTTCTGGAAATCGATCATGTCACCAAGTATTTTGCGAGCCAGTCGGGCAACGGTCGCGTCTGCATCTTCCGAGATGCGACGATCAAAATCGAGAAGGGCGAATTCGTCACGGTGATCGGCCACTCCGGCTGCGGCAAGAGCACGTTGCTGAACATCATCGCGGGATTGGAAACCATGACGGAGGGCGGCATCATCCTGAACGGCAAAGAGGTCTCAGGCCCCGGGCTGGACCGCATGGTGGTCTTCCAGAACTTCTCGTTGATGCCGTGGATGACCGTGTTCGAAAACATCCGGCTGGCAGTGCGGGCGGCTTATCCGGATTGGGATCGTCAGAAGATTGCCGAGCACGTGCGTAAGTACATCGCATTGGTAGGGCTGACGGGCGCGGAAGACAAGCGGCCGATAGCCCTGTCTGGCGGGATGAAGCAGCGGGTGGGGCTGGCGCGGGCATTCTCAATCGAACCCAAGGTGCTGTTGCTGGACGAGCCCTTCGCGCAAATCGACGCCTTGACGAGAGGTGTCATCCAGGAGGAACTGGTCCAGATGTGGAACACGACCCGCAATACGGTTTTTATGGTGACCCACGATGTGGACGAGGCCATTCTCCTTTCGGATCGGATCATGCTCATGACGAACGGCCCATCGGCGCGTATCGCGGAAATCGTGGACGTGACGATCCCGAGGCCGCGTTCCCGCGACTCGGTCATCGAACATCCCCACTATTACAAGTTGAGGAACCACATCATTCATTTTTTGGTCCGCCATGCGTCGCATGCGCCGGTCGCCGACGGGTCGGACTCAGAGGAGGCGAGCTCCGTCCCGCCGTTGGTCGTCCGCTTCTGAATAAACACGGTAAGAGTGGCGGGCTGCGGTAGCCCGCCTTAAACCAGGAGGGAAGGATGGAAGCGAAGAAAGCTCGAGATGTAATCAAGGCCAAGCGGTTGGCCAAGAAGATGACGATCGCCCAGGTGGCCAAGCTTGTGGGCAGGAACCCGACGTTCGTGGCGGCGGTGTTGAACGGCACCCATCGGCTGCCGCCGAAGGAGGCGGCGAAGATCGGGAAGGCCTTGGGGCTGGACAAAGTCACAACCGAATCTCTGTCGAAGTTTCCGGTCCGGACCGATTTCCCTAACACGACCGATCCCTTCAAGTATCGGTTGCTGGAGATTATCGGGGTTTACGGCGACTCTATGCGGGAACAGGCCAACGAAATGTTCGGCGATGGGATCATGAGCGCGATCGATTTTACGATCGATATGGATAAGGTCACTGGCAGCCACGGAGAAGCCCGGTGCAAGATCACACTGAACGGGAAGTGGCTCGAATACAAGACCTTCTAACGTACCTGTCATCACTGTAGAGGGGCACTGTCGGCCTCTTGGTCGACGGTGCCCCTTGTGCGTGAGTTCTGTCCTTTCTCCTGCCATACCCGTCACAGACCCAGCTATTTTGTCAGACATCCGACAAAATTGTCCGGAATGTGGGTGGTAGGTCCGATTCTCATCTCTAATTCCAGTCATTTGTCGCTTCTTTGTGTGGCACTGAACTTGCTCATTTCTCCTTGAGCCTTGTTGGGTCGTGTGAATGATCCCTGCCCAAGACGACAAGGAGGTGTCTTATGGAGAGCGCCATGCGTGGCCTATCTTTGCCTCGGACGGAACTGGAGTCTGCTTCCGGGGTTGAACAACGACTTCTTGACGCGCTGACAGTGAAGGGGGCTCAGACGATGGAGCAGCTGGCCTCTCTGCAGCCGACCGTCAGTTGGGCGCAAGTGTTTCTGGCGATCGACCGGTTGAGCCGTTCCGGCTTGGTGTTCCTGCGGCGCGACGGCGGGTGCCGGTATTGCGTGTCGCTGAATCGAACGGGCGAGGGGGCGATCTGATTCATGCCCGGTGAAGGCGCCGATCATACGGCTTGGCTGCTGATCGCCACGACATTGGCCATGCTGACCGTTCCCGGCGTGGCATTATTCTATGCTGGGATGGTGCGTCGAAAAAATGTTCTGAACACGTTGGCCTTGCCGCTGTTGGCCCTGGTGCTGGTGTCGCTCTGTTGGCTTGTCGGCGTCGGGGCGATGGATCTGGGGGCCAGGGGGCGCAGCATGGCTGGCCTGGGGCTTGGGGGAACGCCCCTGCGGTATGTGTCTCTCGTCCTTTCCGGGGCATTGGCGCTTGCACTGGTGGCGGGCGGCATCGTCGAGCGGACCCGCTGTTCGTTCTTTCTCTTGTTTGGGTTCTGTTGGGTTCTGCTGGTCTACGGTCCGCTCGCGCATTCGCTGTGGGGGGATGGCTGGCTGGTTTCCATAGGGAGCCTGGACTTTGCGGGCGGGGCGGTGGTGCATGTCAGCGCCGGCGTGACGGCTCTGGTCGCCGCGATCCTGATCGGGCCTCGCAAAGGGCATGGGCGAACGGAGATGCGGCCGAACAATCTGCCGCTCTCGGTCTGCGGTGCCGGTCTGATGTGGGTCGGCTGGTGCGGCTTTGCCTCAGGCCAGGGCATGACCACCATGGGCACGGTAACAAGCGCCTTCGTGGCCATCCAGGCTTCCGCGGCCGCGGCCGCATTGGCTTGGACTGCGGTGGAATGGGTGCAACGGGAGAAACCCACGGTCTTGGGAACGGTCAGCGGAGGCGTCGCCGGCCTTGTGGCCATCGCGCCGGCCGCCGGCTACGTCGGCCCTCTCTCGGCGCTGGTCATCGGAATCGGGGCCGGTGGACTTTGCTACATGGTGGTGAACTTCGTGAAGCCGATTCTGGGCTACGACGATTCGTTGGATGTGTTCGGGATGCATGCGGTCGGCGGCACCTGGGGGATGATCGCGACGGGACTCTTTGCCTCTGCGGCGGTGAACCCGGACGGCAGCGACGGGCTCTTCTACGGCTACCCCTATCAGTTTTTTGTGCAATGTGTGGCTGTCCTGGCTGTCTGGGTCTTTGCCGGGGGGATGACCTATCTGCTGGTGAAGGGGCTGGGTGCTATTCTGTCCCCACGTGTGGACGAAGAGGCCGAAGTGATGGGACTGGATCTGACGCAGCATGGGGAAAAAGGATATTCGTAAAAAGTGAAAGGTGAAAAGTGAACGGTCGTGAAATGCCAGCGGGAGGATGGGTCTGAAATCCGTCCGTACGCTCTGTCGAGCGGTGTACTTTTTACCTTTTACCCTTCACCATTCACGGTCTTGAGCATGGCGATTATCCACGATGACGCGGGGCGACGAAGGTTTCTCAGCCAAGCGGTGATGGGGTTTGGGCTGCTCTTTGGCATGGGGACTCTGGCCCTTCGTTTTGTCCAGTTCCTGGTGCCAAGACCGAAGCCGAGGCGGTACGACGCGGTCTTGATCGGGGCTGAGTCGAAGGTGCCGCTCGGAGAGGCGCTGTCGATGGAGCTGGGCGGCCACAAGATCATGGTGCTGCGCTCGGATGAAGGGGTGGCGGCCTTTTCCAGGCGCTGCACGGACCTGGGTTGTCTGGTGTCCTGGAGCAAGGAACGGGAAGAGTTCGTCTGCCCTTGTCATCAGGGAAGGTTCGACAAGACCGGAAAGAACATCGCCGGGCCTCCCCCCAGGCCGCTGGATCGATTCGATGTCGTGAAGCGGGGCGGACAGTTGTACGTGAACATCCAGAACGGATAGTGGTCGGCTCTCAGCTGTCAGCCATCAGCTTCGTCCGGAAGCTGACGGCAGATTGCTGAAGGCTGAACGCTCTTGGGAGCAATCAATGGGATCGGTGGCTTCACCGACACAGGCGACAACAGCCGACGGGCCGGTTCAGAAGAACTGGATCGACTACATCCAGAAAGACCTGCCCGAGCACCTGGATTGGTGGCCCTATACGCTGGGGGCGATTCCCTTGACCCTCTTTGGGATCCTGGTGGCGACGGGCCTTATGCTGACCTTTTATTATGTGCCTTCGCCGGAGAAAGCCTACGAGAGCGTCGATCAGATCACCAACGGGGTCTACCTGGGATGGTTTATCCGTGGCCTCCACAAGTTCTCCGTCGACCTGATGATTTTGTTCGTTCTCTTTCACGTCATCCGGGTATTTGTGACGCGAGCCTACCGGACCCCTGGGGAGTTGAAGTGGGTAAGCGGGTCGGTCGTGTTGTTCGTGACTCTAGCCATGGGCTTCACCGGCTATTCTTTGGTCTACGACAACGTCTCCTACTGGGGGATGACGGTGGTCACCAACATGCTGGGAACGATACCGATCGTCGGCACCCCCTTGATGTATCTCCTGCGAGGGGGGGAAGAAGTCTCAGGGGGAACCTTGTTGCGCTTGTACGATCTCCATACCAAGTTGTTGCCGGCGCTTCTGGGCGGTCTGGTGCTTGGACATGTGCTCGTGGTCCGCATCCTGGGTTTCGCGGAAGTGAAGGGAAGTCGCGGGTTCCATCCCTTTTATCCGGAACATACGATGATGATGGGGGCGGTGGCGATCGGCTTGTTGGTGCTGCTCACGGACCTGGTCATGATTTTTCCTCCTGGGCTGGGTCCGCCCGCCAACCCGCAAGAGGTGGCCTCCGATGTTTCGCCGCCCTGGTATTTTTCTGCCGCCTATATGTGGATTACCCTGTTGCCGGCGCCGCTTTCGCTCTGGAGTCTCCTGGGCGGGGCGGGACTCTTTGTGGTCTATCCATTTGTGGATCGGATGTTGTCACAACGAGGCTGGCCCATGGCGGTTGTCAATGCGCTGGTCGGAACCGTTGCGGTGGGGGTGTTTGCGGGGCTGATGCTGTTGGACTTGTGGATGTGAAAGAGAGCTAGGAAGCCGTCAGCGCTCAGCCATCAGCTTCCAGACGAAGCTGATGGTTGCAGCTGAGAGCTCCTGAGGAGGATTTGTGGCAGATCCGGACGAAGTACAGACAGAGATGCAGAACGGGAAGTTGAACTTCACCCGTTACCTGATCGGGGGCCTGTGCCTCGTCTTGTTTCTGGCGCTCACCGGGGTCGGCTATGTGCAGGTGGAGGAGCGGCGCGGCGGCGGGCTCCGGCCGTTCATTTCCGCCGAGAACAAGAAGTGCATCGATTGCCACATGGCCAAGGATGTGGCGGTCGGCGGAATCAACGATTGGAAAGTCAGCCGCCATGCGCCGAAAGGGATCGGCTGCATCGAATGCCATCGGGCCGAGAAGGGCGACGCGGACGCGTACGACCATGAGGGGGCGCTGATTTCGACGTTGGTGACGCCGAAGGACTGCATGAAGTGCCACGACAAGGAGGCCAAGGAGTTCGGCAAATCCCATCATGCGAAGGCGGCCCAGTTTACCGGCTCCCTCGACAATTTCCTGGGGAACGTCGTGGAAGGGCCGGAGGTCGTCACCTCCGGATGCGCCGGCTGCCACGGCAGCGTGGTGAAGGTGATGGAAAAAGGGAAGCTGCATCCGGCGACCTGGCCGAATTCCGGAATCGGTCGGGTGAATCCGGACGGCTCCAAGGGCACCTGCGCCGCCTGCCATGCACGGCACAGTTTCTCCATCGAACAGGCCAGGCAGCCGGAGAGCTGCGGCCGCTGCCACATGGGACCGGACCATCCGCAGATCGAGGCCTACTTGGAGAGCAAGCACGGCGTCATGTTCACCGCGAACAAAGAAAAGATGAAGCTCGCCAATCCGTCGGAGAAGTGGATGCCCGGCAAGGACTATCTCTATCCCACTTGCGCCACCTGCCATATGAGCGCCACCGGCACCCAGGAGGTGACGCATGACGTGGGCGATCGCATCAGTTGGACGTTGCGTCCGGTGGTCTCGACGCGGCTTGAGAACTTCGACGAGCGGCGGAAGGGCATGAAGCAAGTCTGCTCCTCCTGCCACAGCGAACAGATCGTGGAGCGGTTCTTTACGCAGATGGATCAAGGGATCACCTTGTACAACGAAAAGTTCGGCAAGCCGGCCAAAACGGCGATGGACAAGCTGCTGGCCATGAAAAAGATCACGCCGACGCCGTACGATGAAAAGATCGAATGGGTGTTCTATGAACTCTGGCACCATGAAGGGAGGCGGGCGAGGCACGGTCTCTCGAAAATGGCGCCTGACTATGTCCACTGGCAGGGCTTCTATGAGGTCGCCAAGAGTTTCTACATTAAATTCCTGCCGCTCGTGCGCGAGCTGTCGCCCCAAGTGGCCGAAGAGATGTTGCGCAACGAGGGCCACAAGTGGATCGAGCAGGGCATGACGAAAGAGGACATCGCCCAGATGCTGGAATTCTACGACAAGGAAATGCAAGGCAAGCGGGGCGGTGGATAAGATGCGGGTTCACCGTCTGTGCCGGAGGCGCCAGCAGGATTTCTGCCGGCGCCTCTGTTATAACAAGACAGCGTAGGGGCGGTCGGCGAGGTCGGTGGGAGAAAGGGAGACGAGCATGGCCTGGATGATGACGGTGTGGCGGCTGGCGGGGCTCATCTGCATGGCCTGGATCGTGGGCGCGGAAGCGGTGTGGGCGGAGACGCAAGCCGTTCCGCTCAAAATTGACACGGGCGACACGGCCTGGGTGTTGGCCTCCTCGGCGCTGGTTCTGGCGATGATCGTGCCTGGGTTGGCCCTGTTCTATGGCGGGTTGGTGCGCAGCAAGAACGTGTTGGGCACCATCATGCACAGTTTCATCATCCTCTCCCTGGTTAGCATTTTGTGGATTCTGGTCGGCTATAGCTTGGCCTTCGGCCCGGACGTCAAGGGCCTTATCGGCGGATTGGACTGGATCGGATTGAACGGCGTCGGCTTGGACCCCCATGCAACCTATGGCCCGACGATCCCCCATCAGGCCTTCATGGTGTTTCAAATGATGTTCGCGGCGATCACGCCGGCCTTGATCACCGGGGCCTTTGCGGAGCGGATCAAGTTCAGCGCCTTGCTCCTGTTCTCGGCCCTCTGGTCTCTGCTCGTGTATTGTCCGATCGCGCATTGGCTGTGGGGCGGCGGCTGGCTGGGTCAGCTGGGGGCCTTGGATTTTGCCGGTGGGGCGGTCGTGCATATCAGTTCCGGCGCGGCGGCCCTGGTCTGTGCCTTCGTGCTCGGGCAACGCCACGGCTACGGCACCGATTACATGGCCCCGCACAGCCTCCCGTTCACGCTGCTGGGCACCGGGCTGCTCTGGTTCGGCTGGTTCGGGTTCAACGCCGGCAGCGCCCTGGGCGCTAACCAGGTGGCCGTGTCCGCCTTTCTGGCCACGCATACGGCGGCCACGGCCGGGGCCGCCGCCTGGATCTTGGTGGAATGGGTACACCGGGGGACGCCGACCGTCCTGGGGGTGGCCAGCGGCGCCGTGGCCGGCTTGGCGACGGTCACACCGGGAGCCGGCTATGTCGGGCCCTTTTCGGCCCTGCTGATCGGGCTGGTGGCCGGGGGGGTGAGTTACCTGGCCATCATGTGGAAGGGGAAGTTCGGATATGACGACTCTCTGGATGTCGTCGGCATTCACGGGGTGGGGGGTGTGCTTGGCGTGCTGGCCACGGGGCTGCTGGCGTCCAAGGCGGTGAATCCCGGCGGAGCCGACGGGTTGTTCTACGGCAATCCTGGGTTCTTCGGCGTGCAGGTCGTGGCGGTCCTGGCCGTCGGCCTGTTTTCCTTGGCGATGACCTATCTGATCCTCAAACTCGTCAACCGGCTGGTCGGGTTGCGCGTGACTCACGAGGAGGAAGCGTTGGGGTTGGATCTCAGTCAGCACAACGAGCGGGCCTATTCGTGACCTCCTATCATCCAGCCCAGCGCGGTGCTTGACAAATCTCTACGTTCGTTTCAGATTGAGCTCTCTTCGGCTACCGGGATCCCCGCAGGGTCTTCTCGGGCGCCTTGTACACCTTTGCCGGATAGGCAAGCAGGGTAGGATGAAGCGCTATCGCCTGCTACTCGTTGCGTGTCTTCTGCTCGGGACAACCGCCTGTTCGGTAGCTGGCGCAGTTCGGGAGAACTTTCACCGAGCCGGCGAGCCACCAGCCAGAAAGCTTCCGCTCAAAGTCGGGCTCGCCCTCGATGACAAGCTGAAGGCTCAACATCTGATCGTGCCTGGACGGCCGGGAGGGGAGATTGACGTTGACCTGTATCCCGGCGTGTTCAATGCACTCCGGACAGAGTTGGCCAATGCGTTTGAAGAAGTCACGGTGTTCGAGGGGCGAGCCCAGCCAAAAAACGAAGATCTCCTGGCATTTGTGACGTCGACCTATGAGCCGGAAGGAACGACGTTTGCCCTTGCCGGGCTTCGCTGCACGATCGAGCTTGTCCTCAAGGATGCCCGTACCGGTGTGCTGGTCAGCAAACACAAGGCTGAAACCCGGTTCCCTCCTCGTTTAGCCAGCGGCGGCACCGTTGGCGCAGGGGCGCTCATCGTCGTGCTCACCGTCGGGTTGGGGTGGCCGTTGGCTGCTCATATGGAGAACGCCGATGCGTTGGAGAGCTTCGTCCCCCAGATCGAGCAACGCACGAGCGACCTGGTGCGTGATATTGCCGCCGATATCCAATCCAATCAGCAACTCCTCGCGTATCTGCGACAGAGGCCGGGCGGGCCGATGGAAGCTTTCGTGCCCGGTGGCATGGAGGACGTCCCCCTATCCAGCGACGTCGATACCCCGCCGACCGTGACGGCGCCGGTGAAAAAGAATGTCTATGCCTTGGTGTTCGGCATCGAGAAATATCGGGGGCAGTTGCCCAAGGCGGACTTTGCCGCTCATGACGCACAAATCATGGCCAAGTATCTGACGAAAGTGCTGGGCTATCCGGAGGAAAACGTCGTCCTGCGCGTGAACGACCATGCAACCAAAAGCGACATCCAGAAGTATGTCGAAACGTGGCTTCCCAACCATGTGGCCAAGGGCGACAGCGTGTTCATTTACTATTCCGGGCACGGAGCGCCCAATGCCAAGACCGGGGATGCCTATTTGGTGCCCTACGACGGCGATCCGGCCTTTATCGGCGACACGGGGTATCCCTTGAAGCGCCTGTATGAGAACCTGGCCAAACTGCCGACGAACGATGCGATTGTGGTGCTCGATTCCTGTTTTTCAGGCGCGGGCGGGCGTTCGGTCATCGCCCAAGGCATGCGGCCCATGGTGTTATCGGTGGAGAATCCCGTGCTGGCTTCCGGTAGAACGGCGGTGCTGGCCGCAAGTTCCGGCGAGCAGGTGTCGAGCACGTACAGACAGCAGGGCCACGGCTTGCTGACCTATTTCTTTCTCAAGGGACTGGCCGGGGAAGCGGACCAAGACCACGACGGCGTGGTCCAGCTCAAGGAGCTGTTTGACTATCTGAAACCGCAGGTGACCTCCACGGCCAGACGGGATTTCAACAATGAGCAGACCCCGCAGCTTGTGGGGGATCCGCAGATATTGGGCAAGGTGTTGCGGAGAGTCGAGCCGCCGAAACCGTAACGACGATCTTTTGGCAAGGCAGGGACATTCAATGCCGAAACGAAGCAGCGAGCGGCCGGGGCGCCGCCTGTTTGTGGAACGGGATATCGAGCGACTGCGCGAGCAGCTCGCCAAATTTCAGCCGTTTTTCTCCCGGCGAAAAACCCGCTCTTCCCTGGAAGAGTTCGATGCGGCGGCCGAGCGGCTGCTCGGCCGCATCTTTGGGGAAGCCTCGGAGCTATTGGAGACGTACGCCTATGCCAAGCTGGGCGAGGCGGCCGGCCTAGTCAACGTGCCGGAGGAGGCGCAGGAAAGCGGCGCGCATGACGTGCAGCGCGAAAGTCTCCATCAGCGCAAGCAAGTACTGGAGAGCGCCATTGCCGAACTGGTCGAACTCCGGCCCGGAGCGGCCGCCAGAGGTTCCGGCGGGAGAAGCCCGCTGGCCGGCGCGCGCGTAGCCGACTATATGTCCACGGATGTGCGCAGCATCCACAAGGACGCCTCGCTCAAGGAAGCGGGTCGGCTGTTCTCCAAATGGAAGGTCGGCTCGCTGTTGGTGGACGATCACCGTCGGTATGTCGGCATCATCACGGATACGGATTTGAGCCGGAAGGGGGCTGGCCGCGGTCTGGACCCGAACAAGACCCCGGTGGAGGTCTGCATGAGCAAGCCGGTGTTGTCCATCGAGGACAGCGAACTGTTGGTTGCGGCGATTGCGTTGATGAAGGCCAAGGGGGTCCGCCATCTGGCGACGACCGAAGATGCCACGATCATCGGCGTCCTGTCCGTCTCGGACATCTTGCGCGCATACTCCGAGCTGGCGGGGCTGGATGAGGAGGGTGCCAAAGAGTAACACACACAAGCGTGCCGTTGAGCTATCACCGTCAACAGGGGGCAACCATGGCGACCTACATCAGCTTGTTCTCGTGGACGGAGCAGGGCATCCGGGGGGTGAAGGATACGGTTAAGCGGGCCGCGAAATTCCACGCGGCGATCAAGAAGGCGGGCGGCAAGGTGAAAGCGGTCTACTGGACCATGGGCCGGTATGACGGGGTGATTGTCTTCGAGGCGCCGGACGATGAAACGGCCACAGCCCTCATGATCGGCGGCGGAGCCCAGGGGAACGTGCGGACGGAAACCCTGCGGGCCTTCGACGAACGGGCGATGAAAAAGATTCTCTCGAAGGCGCGCCGCTGATCAGGCCGGCAGTGTTGAGCCGAACTGCTTGTTGAACAGCTCGCGGGTGCACGTCATGTGTTGCGCGATGTCCGTCTGCAAATGTCTGGCACCCGCTTGCCAGTCGTCCGTCGTATAGCCGACGCGGCGGGCGAGGAAGATGAATTCATCTGAATCACTCGGCGGCAGTACCAAATCCTTCGCATGGCCCCGCACCATGCGCAAGCCGTCGATCAGCATGCGAATGAAGAAATAGGCCTTCCGCAGATTCTCTCCATCCTGTCTGCTCACGATCCCGCATTCGACCAACCCGGCCAATGCCTGCATGGTGTTGGGCGTGCGGAGCACCGCGTGCTGATGACCGTGTATGACTTGGAGGTATTGCACGGCATATTCGATGTCGATGACACCCCCCGGACTGAGCTTGACGTTGACCGTGCCCGGTTCGACCAGTTGTTTGAGTTGCTGACGGCGGAGATCGAGGGCGGTCGCGAGGTCCCAGGGCGCGCCGCCGTAGACGAAGCGGTCGCGATGGGCTTCGACCTGTTTCCCCAGCGCTGCGTCGCCTGCCACATGGCGAAGCTTGATCAGGGCTTGCCGCTCGAACGGGGCGGCGAGTCCCTTGACACTGTAGTAGCTGGCGATCTCGTCGAGCGGATTCGTGAGGGACCCCTTGCCGCCGTGCGGACGCAGACGCACGTCGATGTGGAAGATGCCTTCCTGCTTCGCCTCGATCCATCGCAAGAGTTCCTGGGCGAGACGCTCGAAGTATTCGCTGTTCTCGATGGCCTGTTTGCCGCTGGTGCGTCCCGGCCCTCCATAGACGAATAAGACCTCGATGTCCGAGGCGTAGCCCAGTTCGCGGCCGCCGAATTTGCCCATGCCGAGGATTGCGAAGGGGCAAGGCTTCTTGTTTGTCAGGCGGGGAGCGCCGTACTGTTTGTGCAGCTTGGCTTGGCAGTCTTTCAAGCTCCGGTCCACGATCACTTCGGCCAATTCCGTCAGGGCGAGCGAGAAGTCGGCCAGGCTGGTGGCTGGCTCGACGATGTGTTTCATGTCGATGCGGAAGAGTTCGCGATCCTTGAACCGGTTCAAGGCGTCCTTGCGCGCCTCGTCGGTCTTGGCACGGTCCACGAGGCGGTCGAGTTCCTTGCGGAGCCCCGCCTTGGGTTTGATGAGCGGCGCATCGCGGTAGTCTTGGAGGAGCGGCAGGAGGTTGCCATGTTGACGGCGAAGAAAGTCTTCCCAGAGAAAATCGCTGGCTCCGAGCAACCGGGCGAGGAGCGGGAAGGTCTTCTTGTCGGCGAGAAACGCCAGGGCCTGCTGCTGGGCCTTGCCTTTCGTCGCCTGCACGGTCAGGTCCAGGAACTGGTCGAAGGCTTCCAGGGCCTTGGTCGGGTCGGGGGCCCAGGTGAGGGCTTGCGTGAACTGCTTGATGAGGACGGCGGTCAGGCGCAACTGCTGCTGGTCGGCCGGGTCGGTCAGTTTCTGCCCGTAGCGATTGCGGACATAAAAGCGGTCGTGCAGCTTGCCCTGTTCGATTTCGAATTGCGCCTTGGCGATGTAGATGTTGCGCATGGCCAGGGCGTTGGCGAAGGCGTAGAGAAAGGCGGGGGTATCGTCCGACCGGATGTCCATGATCGTATCCGTCGGCGATTGGCCGTTGTCGAACGCGATCTGGACGGGATGGAGCAGGCCGCTGAACGACCCGCGGCGCTTGCCGAGCTGCTCGACGAGGTGCCGGTTCACGGTATGGCGGGCTTCCTCGAATTGTCCGGCGTCGAGGAGTCCGATCACGGAGCCGAGTTCCGACGCGAGGCGTCGTTGTGCCTCCGGTCCGAACGAGGCGCCTGGGACCGGCTGCACGCGAAAGACGTCGACGATTTTTTTTCGGCTCAGGCCAGGCTTGGTTTTGGGCCTGGCCCGGAATCCGCCGGGCGAAGCGGCTCGCGCCGCCGGGGCGGCCTCTGTGAAGGTGTAGATTTGGCCCTCTTCGATGTTCAGTCCGAAGGCCGATAACAGGCCGCAGATCGTCGCAAACTCTGAAAAATAATCGTAGGCGACGAGGGTCAACTCGAATCGCCGATCCTGGTGCTCGGTGATGGCGATTTCGCAGGGGTGTTCCGGTGTAAGTCGCGCCGCCAAACGGACGTGGCGGGCCATCTCGTCCGGAGGGACCCGGCTGAAGTAGTCGCGGTCCATCCGGAAGACGAAGTCGCGCAGCAGCACCTCGTCAACATCGGGACATAACGGACGCAGGGTCGTCAGCAGCTCGTCGGGCGTCATGGCCTGTCTAGTATACCGTCGAGGCGGCGCAAACGCAGCCTCATTGTGCGGCACGTTGTGCGGATAGGTACCCATCGGTATAATGCGGCGGCATGACGACAAGAACGGCAGGCACCTGGAAGCGCATCGCGGCCGGCACGGGGCATGAAGCCCAGCGGCTGAACGCCTTGCTGTTCGCCAAGGGGTTGGCCGAGTCGGAGATCGCCTTTCTGCTGGCTCCCTATGGAATTCGCGATCCGAAACGGGCCGACGCCAACATCCAGGCCATGGCCGGGGAGCCGAGGGCCCGTGCGATCCTGGCCACCTTCCTGGTCGAGGTGCTCGACGGCATTGCCAGGACTGCCGACCCAGATCAGGCGCTGACCCACTGGGAGCGGTTCCTGGAAGCAGGCCTGAATCGGGTGCAGCTCTTCGGCTACCTGGCCGGGTTCCCCCGCTTGGTGCATCTGCTCTGTGCCACGTTCGGGAACAGCCCGGCCATGGCCCAGACGCTGATCCGCGATCCCTTCCTGGTCTACTGGCTGGCCGAGGAGGGAGTCCTGGCGCGCCAGCCGTCGCGCAAGGCGCTGGAGCAGGAGGTCCGCGGGGTGCTCGCATCGGTCACGGCCACCGAGTTGAAGCTGGAGGCGCTGCGGCGGTTCAAGCGGCGTGCCATGCTGCGCATCGGCTTGCGGGATATCCAACGGTTCGCGGGGGTGCAGGAGACGACCGCCGCCCTCTCGGATCTGGCCTCCGTCCTCATTCAAGCCGCCTACGAAACGGTCGAGGCATCGTTGCAGGCCCGTCACGGCAAGCCGACTCACAGGGACGCCAAGGGCAAGCAGGTGACGACCGGATTTGCGGTGATTGGCATGGGCAAGCTGGGCGGCGGTGAGCTGAATTTCAGCTCCGACGTGGATTTGATCTACGTGTATGGCTCGGATGAAGGGGCGACGAAAGGCCCTCCGGGCAAGACGGTCGAAGCCATTGCCAACGAGGAGTATTTCGAATATCTGGCGCGTGACCTGACCAAGGCCCTGACGGCAGTCACGCAAGAAGGCTCCGTGTTTCGCGTGGATTTGCGGCTACGCGCGGAGGGCTCGGTGGGGCGGCTGGCCCGGTCCCTGGCCGAGTACGCGCAGTATTACAAGGTGCGCGGGCAGGTCTGGGAGCGGCTGGCCCTGCTCAAGGCCTGGCCGGTGGCCGGGGATCTTTCCGTGGGAAAGGCTTTTCTGCGACTGATCAAGCCCTTCGTCCTGGGCTTGCGGCAAGGACCGTCCGATGTGAAAGGGGCCACGACCATCCTGGCGCAGGTCAAAGCCGTGAAAGATATGATCGACGAGAAGATGAGCCAGAGAGGGCAGGATCGGCGCAACGTCAAGCTGGGGACCGGCGGCATCCGGGAAATCGAGTTCACGGTGCAGGCGCTGCAAGTCCTGTGCGGTCGCCGGCTCCCGGCGATCCTCGACCGCAGCACGTTGGGCAGCCTGGCGCGCCTGCGCCGGCAGCGGTTTCTGTCGGCGGATCAGGAGGCGGCGCTGGCCAAAGCCTATCTGTTCCTGCGCGACGTGGAACATAAGCTGCAAATGGTGCACGATCTGCAAACCCATGCCCTGCCGGAAGGGGACGAGGAGTTGGCGCAATGCGCGGTCCGTCTCGGCTACGGGGTCAAGAATCGGGAGGCGAGCCGCGCCGCCTTTGTGAAAGCCTGCCGGCAACATACCACGCTCGTCAACGGCGCCTTCCGCGACCTCTTCGCCGCGCCGGCCAAATCCCGCCTGCTCAAAGTCGCGTTGAAGAAACTCGCCTGAGGGTCAGAAAAGCGCGAAGGGTGGTAGGTTGCCCTGATTACGCTCAGCCAACCTAGTTCACACGTTAGTGACTCATCCAGGATTGAGCCGTCTGATCTCTTCAAGACTTATTACTCTATTGCTTCCTGCACGTTCACTATAGGGAATCTTATCTTCTGGTATCGAGAACCAGGCATAAAGAGCGCTAATTAGTTTGAAGGATATGATGCCAGGATCCAGCGTAGGTTCACTCCAGCGAACATCTATTACCTTCGACGCCCCCGGTGCTTCGTGCAGCTTATGGCCAAATGTCCAGTCAGTGCTAGTTACTGGTGCTGGAATTAAGATCGCTGGCGTTTGATTTATCGTCATGTTCTTAATTTCAAGCCTGTAATGGACCGTCCGAGGGTGCGAAATAGCATGCCCAAACGCTTTTTGAATTAGGTCGCAAAAAATGTATGCCGACTCTGCCAGTGCTAGTGTATTAATGCGGAGTGGAGGGCCGATGTCCAACGATCTTCCCCAAGAAAGGAAATCATCTCCAGGCGCGGCGAATATCGCGGTTCCGTCGGCCCAGAGATTTAAGGTGCCACTTTTTGTGAGAAGGGTGCGCAGACGTTCTCCTGCTACGATACGGGTAGGTTCGCCGACAGTAATGTCAAAGCCGCTACGCCTAATCTTTAGTGGGCTTTCAATAAGACGCGCAAGCTCTGTGTCGCTTGATTCGAAGATAGATGGAAATTCAAGAGGCTCAAGTGGAGCCGCTGCAAGCACGTAGGTGGGGTGCAATGGCCCAAGTTCTAATTCGCCTAAAACAATCCCAATTCGACCATCTAGGAGTTCGACAGGGGAGGGGCGCGTTGGCAGGGCTAGTGGTTGCCGGCTGCCGATGATTTCCAGTTGTTGACGTTGTGTTGCTTGGACTGCCTCGCCAATAGCATCGAGCTTCTCCATGAGTGGTCTATAGAGGTTGCCATCTCTCAATATGGCGTGAATTGCTTCTATTGACGTAGGCTCGGCATTGGACCGCCGGCGTTCTGCATATCCGAATATCAGCTGAGTTGTCTTCCCGCTTTCCTCGTCAAGAGTTTTTGTGATCAGAAATGGTTTGGAGTGGTTCGGTTGAGAAGGAACTGCAATGGCTACGATTCCTTTAGTCGAATCGTCCACTGAAGGGTGCCACTTTATTGCGACACCATTGATACGAGGGTATATCCATTCGTTTAACACTTGATGATAGCGTTCCTCATTTACTAAGTTTGCCTCGAATCTGCTTATTTCCTTGATCTCATCTGCTAATCTTTGTGAGGCGCACTTGTCGGTCTGAGGGCCAATTAAAATATAACCACCTGACACATTAGCTAGAGCTGAAACGTCTTTTGCTAGCTCAAGTTTTTGCCGTTCATGGTCAAGTTGATACGGCGCTCGCTTGCATTCAAGGGTTTCAGACTCAAGTCTGCCCGTAAGTTCGTCAAATGCTCCTCTAGCTAAAATGCTATTTAGCTCCTCAAAGGATATGTTTTTCATTGTTTCTCAATGCTGCGGTTTGCTTGTATCTGTCCCCTAAAGCTGGCATTTAAAAACTTCTTGCCAGCCAGAGCGAATCGCGTCTCCGTCCGCGGCCGGTCTCTCCTAATGGGCCCAAAAACAAACGGGCCGGGTAGCTTTCGCCACCCGGCCCGTCCGCTGACTGCTGAAAGCTGTTGGCTGTCAGCGCTTCGCTTAGTACATGCCTTCCATGCCGTGGCCGTGGCCGCCGCCGCCCATGGCCGGTTCCTTCTTCTCTTCCGGCAGGTCGGTGATCATGACCTCGGTGGTGAGCATCAAGCCCGCCACGCTGGCCGCGTTCTGCAACGCGCAGCGCGTGACCTTGGTCGGGTCGATGATCCCGGCCTTGAGCATGTCCACATACTGCTCGGTGGCCGCATTGAACCCGAACGAGGGGCTCTTTTCCTGGCGCACCTTGTCCACGACGACCGAGCCTTCCATGCCGGCGTTGCCGACGATCTGGCGGATCGGCTCTTCGAGGGCCCGGCGCACGATGGTGACGCCCACCAGCTGCTCGGCCGGCAGATCCTTGATGCCTTCCAGCGAGGATACGCAGCGCAGGAGCGCCACGCCGCCGCCGGGAACGATGCCCTCTTCCACGGCCGCCTTGGTCGCGTGCAGCGCGTCTTCGACGCGCGCCTTCTTTTCCTTCATCTCGGTCTCGGTCGCCGCGCCCACGTTGATGACCGCGACGCCGCCCACGATCTTCGCCAGCCGCTCCTGGAGCTTCTCGCGGTCGTAGTCCGAGGTGGTTTCTTCGATCTGGGCCTTGATCTGCTTCACGCGGCCTTCGATCTTCTTGGGATCGCCGTAGCCTTCCACGATCGTGGTGTTGTCCTTGTCGATCGTGACGCGCTTGGCGCGGCCCAGGTCGGCGAGCTTAATGTTCTCGAGCTTCAGGCCCAACTCCTCGGAAATCACCTGGCCGCCGGTCAGGATGGCGATATCCTCCATCATGGCCTTGCGGCGGTCGCCGAAGCCGGGAGCCTTCACGGCCGCCACGTTCAGGGTGCCGCGCAGCTTGTTCACCACCAGGGTGGCCAGGGCTTCGCCCTCGACTTCCTCGGCGATGATGACGAGCGGCTTGCCCATCTTGGCCACCTGCTCCAGCAGGGGCAGGAGGTCCTTCATGCCGCTGATCTTCTTTTCGTTGATGAGGATGAACGGTTCCTCGACGGAGGCTTCCATCCGTTCGGCGTTGGTGACGAAGTAGGGGGAGATGTAGCCGCGGTCGAACTGCATGCCCTCGACCACGTCCAGCGAGGTGGACATGGACTTGGCTTCCTCGACCGTGATGACCCCGTCCTTGCCGACCTTCTCCATCGCTTCCGCGATCAGGTCGCCGATGGTCTTGTCGTTGTTGGCCGAAATGGTCCCGACCTGGGAGATCTCGGTCTTGGCCTGACAGGGCTTGCTGAGCTTCTTGAGCTCCGCAATCACCACCTCGACCGCGCGATCGATCCCGCGCTTGATCTCCATCGGGTTGCCGCCGGCGGTGATGTTCTTCGCCCCCTCGCGGTAGATGGCCTGGGCGAGCACCGTCGCGGTGGTGGTGCCGTCGCCGGCCGTGTCGCTGGTCTTGCTGGCGACTTCGCGCACCAGCTGGGCGCCCATGTTTTCGTAGGGGTTCTTGAGCTCGATTTCCTTGGCCACGGTCACGCCGTCTTTCGTGATGGTCGGCGCGCCGAACTTCTTATCCAGGATCGCGTTGCGTCCCTTCGGGCCCAACGTCGCCTTCACGGCGTCGGCGAGCTGATTGACGCCCTTCAGGATGGCGGCCCGCGCCGCATCGCTGTACAGTAGTTGCTTAGCCATTGCTTCCTCCCTTAATCGTGGTGTCGTCGTGATGTGTGGTGAGCGGAACGCTTAGTTGGTGAAGACGCCCAGGATATCCTCTTCCTTCAGGATCAGGCAGTCCTCGTTGTCGATGTGGAGCTTGCTGCCGGAATACTTGTCGAAGAGCACCTGATCGCCGACCTTGAGGTTCTTCACGTCCTTGCCGATCGCCTGCACCGTGCCCCGCTGGGGTTTTTCCTTGGCGGTTTCCGGCACATAAATGCCGCCGGCGGTCCGCTCCATCTCCTCGGTGTAGGTCACGAATACGCGATCGCCAAGCGGCTGAAATCCCTTGGCGGACGTCCCCTTCTTTTCCTTCTCCTCGTGGTGGGTCTTGGTCGACATAACACTTCCCTCCTTAAGTTAACTTGAACGAACCGGGTTTAATGTACGAAGTTCTGCATCAACGGGTTCGAACAGACAGTCTGAATGGAAGATTCGAGACGCTGCCGCAGATGTCTCGAGAGATAGCGCCGGGACCGGGCAAGTCAAGGGCTGCCGCGGAGAATTTCTTTGGCGTTCAGATGTTTGCCATAAAGAGCCAATAAGTGATTGAAAATCAAATACTTGCGAGCGATATGCCGGGTGGTCAGGCTAGGATCGGAGCAGGTCGAAGTCTTTGATCTCCTTCTTGAGATAGTCGCGCAATCGCTTGATCAGCCTGGCTTCCAGCTGGCGGGTCCGTTCCTTCGTGATCCCGTACTTCTGGCCGAGATCGTCCAACGTCAGGGGCGTTTCCGAGAGGATGCGGTTGCGGAGAATGTCTTCGTCCCGCTCGGGCAGCCCCTTGGTGAACTCGGCCAGTTTCATCCGGAACAGAGCCTTTAATTGGCGGTCCGCCAGTTGGTCGTCGGCCGCCGGCTCCTTCGAAGGCAGGATGTCGAGGAGTGTCCCCTCGGTTTCCTGGTTCAGCGGCTGGTCGAGCGAAAGCTCCCAGCTTCCCAGGCGCTGATCCATCTCGATCACATCCCGTTCGCGGACGTTCAGCCGGTCGGCCAGCAACTTCGCGTCCGGCACGAACCCCTCGCGTTCCAGCTTGGCCTTTTCCTTCTTGAGGTTGTAGAAGAGTTTGCGCTGGTCCTGGGTGGTGCCGACTTTGACCAGGCGATAGGTGTTGAGCAAGTACCGCAAGATGTAGGCGCGGGCCCACCAGGCGGCATAGGCGTAGAAGCGCACGTTTTTCGTCGGGTCGAATTTCTTGATCGCCTGCATCAGGCCGACGTTGCCTTCCTGGATCAGGTCCATCTGGTCCGCGCCTGTGTGGAGATATTCCGAGGAAATGGACACGGAGACGCGCAGGTTCGCCAGGATCAGCTTGACCGCCGCTTCGCGGCTGCCCTGGACCTGGTATTCCTGAAACAGCCGGAGCTCTTCCTCTTTGGACAAAAAGGGGTAGCGGCGGATCTCGGCAAGATACTGTTGCAGCGCGGTGACCGGAGCGACCGTCGTGATGACGGTTTTCTGCGACTCTTCGGTGTCCGACGCCGTGAGCGGGGACAGCTCTTCCGTCAGCTCGGCCTGGTCCGGCTCGAGGCTCGCGTCGTCGAGGACCTCGGCGTCCTCGATCTCTTCGTCGGTCTGGCGTGGCTGGTCCGTCATGTGATTTTGTATGGACGTATCGGATGCGGGTTTTCCCCGGTCGGATGATTATAAACGCAACCGGGACAAGAACAAAGCCTCGGGGTGTCGGTTGCGAAATGGGAACGGGCGATCCTATAGTAAACAGTGAGTCGGCTGTGAGCCGGTGTGCGTTGCGGGCGACGGCTTGGTCGGACGGAACGGAGGGGTTGGGTGCAGAAGATCGTCAGGGCCATCCGGAGCGGGCATTGGCCCTCGCTCTTGGGGGCGTGGCTGCATTTTGAAGTCAGCTTCATGGTCTGGCTGCTGGTCGCGGCCTTGGGTGTGTCCATTGCGGAGGACTTTGCGCTGAGCGCGACGCAGAAGGGATTGTTGGTCGCCGTCCCCCTGTTGGGCGGCGCGTTGCTGCGGATTCCAGTCGGGATGCTCAGCGATGCCTTCGGGCCCAAAACCGTGGGCCTGGTGCTGCTGGGCAGCGAGCTGCTGGCGCTGCTCTGGGGCTGGATGGGAGCCAAGAGTTTTGTCGAGCTGCTGGGGATCGGGCTGCTGCTCGGCACGGCCGGAGCGAGTTTTGCGGTGGCGCTGCCGCTGGCCAGCCGTGCCTATCCGCCGGCCTACCAGGGGCTGGCCATGGGCATCGCCGCGTCGGCCAACAGCGGGACGGTGCTGGCGACGTTCTTCGCCCCTCGGTTGGCGCAAACGGCCGGGTGGCACGGAGTCTTCGGGTTCATGGCGCTCCCCGTGCTGGCGACGACCGCCGGGTTCGCCTTGCTGGTGCGCGGAGACGGAGGCGCCGGGCGTGTGGAACGGGGAGCCGGTTGGTGGAGCAGGCTGAAGGATATCGGCAGGCTGCCCTCGGTCTACTGGCTGTGCTTCATCTATGCGGTGACGTTCGGCGGCTTTGTCGGGTTTTGCAGTTTCCTGCCCTTGTTCCTCCATGATCAATACGGGCTGGATCTGGTGCTGGCCGGGTCCTGGGCGGCGCTCTGCGGCCTGGCCGGGAGCCTGGCCCGGCCGTTCGGCGGCTATGTGGCGGATCGTGTCGGCGGCCTGGCGGTGCTGCGGGGGCTGTTTCCGGTTCTGGCGTTCCTCGCCATGACGCTGGCGTCCTTGCCTGGTCTGGTGTGGACCGGTCCGTTGATGGTGGCGGCGCTGGCCTGCATGGGATTCGGCAACGGCGTGGTGTTTCAGGTGGTCTCCGAACGGCTGTCCAAGCAGATCGGCCTGGCATCGGGCGTCATCGGGGCGGCAGGCGGGTTCGGCGGCATGGTGATTCCCCTCTCATTCGGCCTGCTGAAGGATCACACCGGCAGCTACGGGATGGGGTTCTTGATATTCGGCGGAGCGAGCCTCATGGCGTTGGCGAGCGTCGTCGTCGCGATTCGAAGGAGTCGAGCTGAATGAAACAAAAGCAGGCGCCGATGCCGCTCCGGAAGGCCGTGCAGTGGCGTTTTTCAAGCCGACCCCCTATAATGGGCGGCACATCAGTCCGGAATGAACGTAGAGGAATGACGGGCATGGCGCAGGAATTCGACACGATCGAACAGGCGATCAAGGACATCAAGAAGGGCCGCTTCGTGATCCTCGTGGACGACGAGGATCGGGAGAACGAAGGAGACTTGGTGATGGCGGCGGAAAAAGTCACCCCGCAGTCCATCAACTTCATGGCAAAACATGCCCGCGGCTTAATCTGTCTGGCGCTGACGCCGGAACGAGTCGAGGATCTTCAGTTGCCGCCTCAGGCGGCCGAGAACACGGCCAGCTTCGGGACGGCGTTCACCGTGTCCATCGATGCGCGGAAGGGCATCACCACCGGCATTTCCGCGGCCGACCGTGCCACCACGATCCATACGGCCATCGATCCGAAGAGCAAGCCGGCCGACCTGGCCAGGCCGGGGCACATCTTCCCGCTCAAAGCCCAGAAAGGCGGGGTGCTCAAACGGGCCGGCCAAACCGAAGGCTCGGTGGACTTGTCCAGGCTGGCCGGACTCTATCCGGCCGGGGTGATCTGCGAGATCATGAACGAAGACGGGACCATGGCGCGGGTGCCGGAACTCATGGAATTCGCCAGGCGGCACAAGATCAAGCTGGTCACGATCAAGTCCCTGATCGAATACCGCATGCATCGCGAAACCTTTATCAAGCGGATCGCGGGTGCGAAGCTCCCGACGCTTTTCGGCGAGTTCGAGGCCGTGGTCTTCGAAAACGAGGTGGACGGCGGCACGCACATTGCCCTGGTCAAGGGGAGGGTGGAGGACGGCTCCCCCTGCCTGGTGCGGGTTCACTCGGGCTGCTTGACGGCCGACGTGTTCGGATCGTTGCGCTGCGATTGCCGTGATCAGTTGCAGAGCGCCATGCAGATCATCGAGAAAGAAGGCCGCGGCGTGTTGCTCTATCTGAACCAAGAAGGGCGGGGGATCGGCCTGCTCAATAAGATCCGGGCCTACAAGCTTCAGGATGAAGGCAGCGACACGGTCGAGGCCAATCTCCAACTGGGATTCAAACCGGACCTGCGCGATTATGGGATCGGCGCCCAGATCCTGGTCAATCTTGGGCTCCAGAAGATTCGTCTCATCACCAACAATCCGCGCAAAATCGTCGGCATCGAAGGCTATGGACTCAAGGTGACCGAGCGCGTGCCGATCGAAATCGCTCCCCGCGCGGCCAACGAGCGTTACCTGCGCACGAAGAAGAACAAGCTGGGCCATATCTTAAATAAAGTGTGACCCTTTCCGCCCATGTAGTCCTTGCCAGTTTTTGGGCGAACCTGCTAAGGTGCGTCCGGACTTGCCTCATTCGTTGTTCACGGAACGCCGCCACACCACCGGGCTCGGCCCGGCTGAAGGTTTCTGCATGAAGCCGCTCGAAGGACAGCTCGACGCCAAGGACTTGCGATTCGGCCTGGTCGTCAGCAAGTTCAACGAGTTTGTCACCGGCCGGCTCCTGGCCGGGGCGCTGGAGGCACTCGGCAAAGCCGGCGCGGCCGAGCCGGCGATCCAGGTGGTCATGGTGCCGGGCGCCTTCGAGATTCCATTGGTGGCGCGCCGCATGGCCCGCTCCGGACGCTTCGATGCGGTGATCTGCCTGGGCGCGGTGATTCGCGGCGAGACTCCCCATTTCGAATACATCAGCGCGGAAGCCAGCCGGGGCATCGCCCAGGCGGCCTGGGAAGCGGACATCCCGGTCGTGTTCGGCGTGTTGACGACGGAGAACGTGGAACAGGCACTGGAGCGGTCGGGAAACGCCGAGCGCAATCGAGGCGCGGACGCGGCCAGAACCGCCATCGAAATGGCGAACCTGCTGAAGCAGATGAAGACCCCGGGTGTGAAGCAGCCCGCGCACCGGCCCGCCAGAGCCAGCGCGAGACGCTCTCGCAGCCGAAGGAAACGATGAATCCGGTTGAGGGCGCATAAGCCGAAGGCCATATGGGTATTCGCCGACAGTCCCGCGAGCGAGCGTTGCAAATCCTTTTCCAATGGGACGTCCATGGAAAGGGCGGACATTGGCTCACCGATTTCGAGGCCCAACACCAGGTCGAACCGGAGGTGAAGCGGTTTGCCGATCAGCTCGTCGAGGGGGTCCTGACGAACCGGCCGGAGTTGGACAAGCTGCTCGGCACCCATGCGACGAATTGGAAAGTGAGCCGCATGCCGATCGTGGACCGCAACATTCTGCGGGCGGCGTTGTATGAGCTCTGTTATATGCCCGACGTGCCGGCCAAGGTCACGGTCAATGAAGCGCTCGAGCTGGCCAAACGATTCGCGGACGAGGAGACAAAAAAGTTCGTCAACGGGATTCTGGATCAGGTGCTCAAATCAGACCCGCGACTGGAGGCCAAGCGGGCCGAACTGGTTGGCGTGAAGCGTGAAGCGTGAAGCGTGAAGAAAGACGGCCGCTCTACCAAATAACGACATACGAACGACGAGATACGAGATACGTTTCGGGAACGACGAGACCATCATGATTGAGCGCTATACCCTGCCCGGCATGAAAGCCATCTGGGACCTCCGGCACAAGTATGAGATCTGGCTGGAGGTCGAGTTGTTGGCTTGCGAAGCGTTGGAAAAGGCCGGCGAAGTGCCGCGCGGGGTGGCGGCCCGCATCCGGCGCAGAGCCAAGATTGATCCGGCACGGATTGCCACGATCGAAAAGGTCACCAAGCACGACGTGATCGCGTTTCTGGAATCCCTGGCCCTGCCGGTGGGAAAGGAAGTCCGGTTCCTGCACATCGGCCTGACGTCGTCCGACATCGTGGACACTTCGCTGGCCGTGCAGATGACCGAGGCCCTGGACCTGATTCTGAAGGATGTCGAGGGCTTGCTGGCCGTGCTCAAAAAACGGGCGTTCGAACATCGCGACACGATCATGGTCGGACGGTCCCACGGAATTCACGGCGAACCGATTGCCTTCGGGTTCAAGCTGGCCATCTGGTACGAGGAGGCCGGGCGGCATTTGGCTCGGCTGAAGGCGGTGCGGGATGAAATCGCGGTCGGGAAGCTCTCCGGCGCGATGGGGACGTTTGCGCATCAAGGCCCCCACGTCGAAGCCTATGTCTGCAAGAAGCTGGGGCTCCAACCGGACCCCGTGTCCAATCAAGTGGTGCAGCGGGATCGGCATGCCGCCTACCTCTCGGCCCTGGCCTTGCTGGCGGCCAGCATCGAAAAGTTCGCAACCGAGATCCGGCACTTGCAGCGGACGGAAGTGTTGGAGGCGGAGGAATATTTCTCCGCCGGGCAAAAGGGCTCCTCCGCCATGCCCCACAAGAGAAATCCCATCGCCTCGGAAAACCTTTGCGGCCTGGCCCGCGTCGTGCGGGCCAACAGCCTGGCGGCGATGGAGAACGTGGCCCTCTGGCATGAGCGGGACATCAGCCACTCCTCCGTCGAACGGGTGATCATGCCGGACAGCACGATCCTGGTGGACTACATGCTGGTCCGGCTGACCGACCTCATCAAAAACCTCCTGGTCTATCCGGAGCGGATGCGGCGGAACCTGGACCTGACCGGCGGCCTGGTCTATTCGCAGCGACTGTTGCTGGAACTGGTGGAGCGGGGCGCCCAGCGCAAAGAGTCTTACGAAGCGGTGCAGCGCTGCGCCATGGAGGCCTGGAAGGGGAAGGCCGGGTTCCAGGATTTGGTCGGCAAGGACCCGGTGATCAGCAAGGCGCTGACCAAGGCGCAGATTGCCGCCTGTTTCGACCCCCGGTACTACTTGCGGCACCTGGGCAAGATTTATCAGCGGGTCTTCGGCAGGGGAGCCGGTACGAGACGGACAGGAAGAGGGCGCTAATGACATTGATGAAAGGCACGATGCTTTATGAGGGCAAGGCGAAGAAGATTTTTGAGACGGTGGACCCGGATCGCGTCATCCAATATTTCAAAGACGACGCCACGGCCTTCAACGCGCAGAAGAAGGGGACGATCGTCGAAAAAGGCGTGGTGAACAACAAGGTCTCCGAGAAGCTCTTTCGTCTGTTGGAAGCCGGCGGCGTGCCCACCCATTTCATCGAGCGGCTCAACGACCGCGAAATGCTGACGAAGAAAGTCCGGATCGTGCCGATCGAAGTGGTGGTGCGGAACATCATCGCCGGGAGCCTGGCGAAACGCCTCGGGCTGAAGGAGGGGGAGGCGATTGCGCCGCCGATCGTCGAGTTTTATTACAAGAACGATGCGCTGGGCGATCCGCTGATCACCGAGGAGCATATCCGTCTGTTGAACCTGGCTGAGCCGGCGATGGTCGGCCAGATCAAGGACCTGGCGCTCACGATCAACCGGCTCCTGACGCCCTTCTTTCAGGAACGGAACCTGATCCTGGTGGATTTCAAGCTGGAGTTCGGGCGGCACAAGGGGAGTCTGATCCTGGCCGACGAGATTTCTCCGGACACCTGCCGGTTCTGGGACCAGAAGACCAAAGAATCTATGGATAAAGATCGCTTCAGGAAGGATTTGGGAAAGATCGAAGAGGCCTATCAGGAAGTGCTGAAGCGGGTGTGCGGATGAAGATTGGGGACGCATCAGTTGGCCTCTTGCTCGCAGAGCGCGCAATGAAAATGTGCTCGCTCGATGCGCGCAGGTGAGGCCGACCGCCGCATCCCCTGGGAACTGCCCGATCTTTTGGGGGGAGTGAGAAGGTGAAGCGCCTGGTCCTGAAGTTCATGGAACACGGGTTGATCTGGGCCATCGTCGTCTGGGCGGCGGCCGTGGCCTTGATGGCGATCAACACGGTTGACCTGTTCTGGCGCTGGTCGTTTCTGGCTTTGTCGGCGGGGGGGCTGGTCCTGGCGGCGGTCATTAACTGGGCGAGGAAAAAGCTGGTGCTGATGGCGCAAGAGCAGAAAGAAGAGAGCCGGTAGGAGGAAGGCGTGAAAGCGAAGATTCATGTGACGCTGAAGCAAGGCATTCTCGATCCGCAGGGGAAGGCCATCGAACATGCCTTGGAGACGTTGGGGTTCAAGTCGGCCGGCAACGTGCGGGTGGGTAAGTATATGGAACTGGACCTGGCAGAAAAAGATAAGGCTAAGGCTGAGGCTGAGGTCAAAGCGATGTGTGAGAAGTTGCTGGCGAATACGATCATTGAGGAATACCGATTCGAATTGGCAGGTTGAGGTTAAGGTCGAGGCTGAGGAAGTGGGGACTCAACCTTAACCTGAGCCTCAGCCTTGTGAGGGGCTATGAATTTCGGTGTCATCGTTTTTCCGGGCAGTAACTGCGATCACGATTGTATTCACGTCCTGTCGGATGTGCTCGGGCACAAGGCCATCCCGGTCTGGCACAAGGAAACCAAGCTGGACGGTCTGGATGCGATCATCCTGCCGGGCGGGTTTTCTTACGGCGATTATTTGCGGACCGGCGCGATTGCCCGCTTCTCGCCGGTCATGGGGGCGGTGAAACAGTTCGCCCATGAAGGCGGGATGGTCCTGGGCATCTGCAACGGCTTTCAAATCCTGCTGGAAGCGGGCCTTCTGCCCGGCGCCATGCTGCGGAATCGGTCGCTGTCGTTCATTTGCAAGGATGTCTACGTGACGGTCGAGAATGCGGCGACCCCCTTCACCGGCCGGTGCCAGCCTGGCCAGGTCCTGAAAATCCCCATCGCCCATGCGGACGGCAACTACTACACGGACGACGTCACCTTGTCCCAGATGAAGGCGGCGGCGCAGATCGTCTTTCGCTACTGCACGCCGGAGGGCAAGGTCACGGCGGAAGCCAACCCCAACGGGTCGCTGGACAATATCGCCGGCATCAGGAACGCGGCGGGCAACGTGATGGGCATGATGCCCCATCCGGAGCGCAGCGCGGAAGCAGTCCTGGGGAACGATGACGGGCGTCTGATCTTTCTTTCCATGCTGGACGCGCTGCAGAAAGCCAAACTCAAGGCAGTCCTGACGTAACCGATGCGAGCCATGGGGTGGAAGAGAAGCGGCTTGCCGCTGTGCTTGTTGGCTATCTGGTTGAGCCAGGGCGTCTCTGCTGCCGCCGATCCTATCGAGACGGAAGGATTGGGCCTGCCGTTGACCTGTGTCATCGGCCAGACCTGCTGGGTGGCGAACTACGTGGATGTGGACCTCTCCGTGGAAGCGCACGACTTCCGCTGCAATCGGCGGACCTACGACGGTCATGACGGAACGGACTTCGCCATCCGCGACCTGGCCGTGATGGTCCAAGGGGTGCCGGTGGTGGCCGGCGCGTCGGGCACGGTCAGGAACGTGCGGGATGGCATGCAGGATGTCGCGTTGACCGACGAAGCCTCGCGCAAGCGTATTGCCGGACGAGAATGCGGCAACGGCGTCGTGATAGACCATGAGGGCAACTGGCAGACCCAGTATTGCCATTTGAAGGAAGGCAGCATCAAGGTCAAGGCGGGGGACAAGGTTGAGCGAGGTAGCCAGTTAGGCTTGGTCGGACTCTCCGGCAAGACGGAATTCCCCCACGTGCATCTGACCGTTCGTAAGGATGGGAAGGCCATTGACCCCTTCACCAATCGGCAGATGAGCGCCGGCTGTGGGCAGGAAGGGAAGTCCTTGTGGCGGGCGGATCAGCACGTCGAGTATGAGCCGGCTGCGATCTACAACGTGGGTTTTTCGACCGGCAAGCCGGACATTGAGGCAATTCGTAGCGGGAAGCGTGAGGATGGGCCGCTGGCGGCGACCAGTCCCGCCTTGGTCCTATGGGTGGACATTTTGGGGGTTGAAGCAGGAGATCGAGTACAGTTCCGTATCATGGGGCCGGATGGTAAGCCGCTGCTGGAGCAGGAAAGCCCTGTGGATCGGACCCAGGCCCGCCGGTTCGCTTTCGCCGGATCACGCCCGAAGACCAATGGCTGGCCGGCCGGGACTTACATAGGCCAGGTGACGCTCAAGAGAACGATGGATGGGAGAGAGAAGAGTTTTGATGTGGCCCGTACGGTGACGATTCGGTAGTAGCTAATATGACAGGTTCCATAAAAACACTGGTAGGAATCAGGCCTATAACAGAGGGGCTTACACTGCCTGAAGATTTTCCCAATATTGCTTATGAGTCAATTCGCAACCGCATTGCGCCCAAGATAACTAATCCCTCGGATCAGTTAGATCAATTCCTAGGTGCCTGGAATGCTGTTCTATATAGATTCATGTCGTGCGCAGAACATGATGCAAATTTCTCTGAGTGCATTAAGAAAGCGGGGAATGCTCCTCCTAGGGTTGAGCGATATATACAGGAGAAGGAGCTTTTTAACTTTTTTATGAACGGATTGGCGACTATTGAAAGTCTCTATTACGCGCTATGCGTGTTAGGTTCATTGTTAAATGCAAAGAACTTCCCGCTAGATGATGCAAGAAACATTAATCCTAAGAAAACCGCCAGTCAGTTTCAAATGGCATTTCCATCGGAAAGTTTGACGGCCATTCTCAATCGCACAGCTGCTTCCAGTGATCTCCAAGAATGGAAGGATATACGAAATGCTCTTGCTCATCAGACCGCACCTGGGCGAGTTGTTGATATTGGCCCCAGAGGAGAGGCTCTTTGGAAGCTGAATAGAATGCCAGTAAATAGTGACACCACATCATTAAGACGTGAGTGGCTTGCTAATGCAGTATCAGAGATAATGTGCGAAGCGGAAACGTTCTCTAGCAACCGCTTTTGAAGTAGGGGGTAAGCGGATCTCTCACGGCATGACTCGCCTAATCATTGATGAGAGAAGGGGGCATGATGCAATGGCAAATTGGGCATTCTGCACAGTAGGAGTTTTAGGGCTCGCCATCCTAGGCCTCTTTCTATGGTTTGTGTTTGTGCGGAAGGAAAAGTTCGATGCTCCACTCTTGGGTCTTTTGACATTAAGTTTATTGCTAATCCTAATGGCGCTTGTGAGGCCAGATTCGATTAAATACGGTGGGATGGAATTCAATACTATCAAGCAAGATGCAAAAGATATAAACAGCAAAGCAAAGGAAACCGTGCAGCTAGCCTTAGAAACCACGGCCATGTTGATCTGGAATGAGGGCCGATTGGGCGCTGGCGGAAAACACAATGAAGAGATCGCAACCAATCTACTCAGAGAACTATACGGTGATAAGGCTCTTCAGTATCGTTATGTGCTTCAGAAAAAGGGGATATTCCTGACTCCAAAGCCAGACCTTCTGAAAATCCCAGATGCGGAATTTCCAAAAGAAGTTCGGTCCCCCTTGTACGAGAAATATTTGAAAAACCTCAGCTTAGCTGACGGCAGATAAAGAATGAAAATACAGGCCCCGCATATCATCAAAGACCTCATCGCGCAGCATCATTGAACCTGCGACGAAAGAAGAAGCGCATCGGGGCTATGGGCGATGGAGAGGGAGAAGTCGCGCGGCAGGCGGTGTCCATCGAGTATCGGCTTGCCGTGCCCGCTGATGAACAGGCCGTTGCATCGCTCCTCGAACGAGCAGGGTTGTCGTCCGAAGGAATCGCCCCGCATCTCCCGCACTTTGTGGTGGCGGTCGCAGGGGGAAGGCTTGTCGGAACGGCGGGATGCGAGATCCATGGCAGCGGGGGGCTGTTTCGGTCGTTTGCGGTCGATCCGGGGTATCGCGGGCAAGGGATCGGTGCGCAACTCTATCGGCTGGTGGTCGCCCATGCGCGGTCGGCTGGCGTGCGTGACGGGTATCTGCTGACGGATACGGCCGAGGGCTTCTTTGCGAAGTTCGGGTTCCAGCGAGTGACGCGAGACGCGGTGCCGCGAGCCATTCGGGAAACCGAGCAATTTCGGATTCAATGTCTTCCCGCGTCGGTGTGTATGGGACGGTCATTCGGCAACGCAGAGTCGGACATGGAGAGGCAGGCGAGGGCATGACGGCACCGGGTTCCGTGATCACCAAAGACCTCATCGCGCAGCATGGGCTGTCGGACGAGGAGTACAAGAAGATCGTCGAGATTCTGGGGCGGGAGCCGAACCTGACCGAGCTGGGGATGTTCTCGGTCATGTGGAGCGAGCACTGCTCCTACAAGAGTTCGCGTGTCCATCTCAGGAAGCTCCCGACGACCGGGCCGCGCGTCGTGCAAGGGCCTGGCGAGAATGCCGGGGCGGTGGATATCGGCGACGGGCTCTGCGCGGTCTTCAAGATGGAATCGCATAACCACCCGTCGTTCATCGAACCCTATCAAGGGGCGGCGACCGGCGTGGGCGGGATCATGCGCGACGTGTTTACGATGGGCGCCAGGCCGATCGCCTTGTTGGATTCGCTTCGGTTCGGTCTGCTCGACAAGCCGCTGAATCGGCATCTGTTCAAGGGGGTCGTCGCCGGGATCGCCGGCTACGGGAATTGC
Source organism: Nitrospirota bacterium (assembly GCA_004296885.1). Lineage (NCBI taxonomy): Bacteria > Pseudomonadati > Nitrospirota > Nitrospirota bacterium. The sequence continues at coordinate 72,102 of SCVN01000019.1, forward strand.
ATGGGCGTGCCCACGGTCGGCGGGGAAGTGGTCTTCAACGACATTTATAGCCAAAATCCATTGGTGAATGCCTTTTGCCTGGGAATCGCCAAGAAAGACCGGCTCTTCAAGGGATTGGCGGCGGGCATCGGCAACCCGGTGATGTATGTCGGGTCCAAGACGGGACGGGACGGGATTCATGGGGCCACGATGGCCTCGGATGCCTTCGATGAAGCCTCCGAATCCAAGCGGCCGACCGTCCAGGTCGGAGACCCCTTCACCGAGAAGCTGTTGCTGGAAGCCTGCCTGGAATTGATGGACAAGGATTTGTTGGTCGGCATCCAGGATATGGGCGCGGCTGGGCTGACCAGCTCCTCCTGCGAGATGGCCTCGCGGGCCGGGAACGGGATCGACCTGGATTTGACCGAGGTCCCGCGGCGCGAGCCTGGCATGACGCCGTATGAGCTGATGCTCTCGGAATCGCAGGAGCGGATGCTGATGATCGCCAAGGAGGGGAAGGAAGCGGAAGTCCTGGCGATCTGCAAGAAATGGGATCTGGACGCGGCGGTGGTGGGCCGGGTGACGAACGACGGCATCCTGCGTGTGCGCGACCAGGGCAAGGTGGTGGCGGAGATTCCTGCCAAGGCTTTGGCCGAGGATGGGCCCCGCTACGAACGGCCCAACGCGCCGCCTCCCTATCAGGAACATCTGCAATCGCTCAACCTGGATGTCCTGCCTGATGTGAAGGACGCGACGGGAGTCCTCCTCTCCCTTCTGGAATCGCCGACCATCGCCAGCAAATCCTGGGTTTACCGACAGTACGACCACATGGTGCGGACGAACACGCTGGTGCGGCCCGGGTCGGATGCGGCGGTGGTGCGGATCAAGGGGACGAACAAGGCCCTGGCCATCGCCACGGACTGCAACGGGCGCTACTGTCTGTTGAATCCTTACGTCGGGGCCGGCATCGCCGTGGCGGAAGCGGCGCGCAACCTGGTCTGCTCCGGCGCCCTGCCGATCGGCCTCACCGACTGTTTGAATTTCGGGAATCCCGAACGGCCGGACATCATGTGGCAGTTCATCCTGTCCATCGAAGGAATTAAGGATGCCTGCGAGGCCTTCGGCGTCCCGGTGGTCAGCGGCAACGTGAGCTTTTACAACGAGACCAACGGGCTGTCCATCTATCCGACGCCGATCCTGGGTATGGTGGGGCTGATCGAGCCGGCGGACCGGGCCACGACCCAATGGTTCAAACAAGCCGGGGATCAGATCATCTTGCTGGGCACGACCAGGGACGATCTGGGCGGAACGGAATATCTGCGGGTGGTGCACCATCGGGAGCAGGGCTCGCCGCCGCACCTGAGTCTGGAGGCGGAAAAGTCGCTGCAGGCCTGCGTGCTCGCGTTGATCGGCGAGGGGTTGGTCCAGTCGGCGCATGACTGCTCCGACGGAGGGCTGGCCGTGACGCTGGCTGAGTGCTGTGTGTCGTCGCCTGGGCTTCGGCTCGGCGCTGTGGTACGATTAGAGCCGAACGGGCTCCGCCGGGATGCGCTGCTCTTCGGGGAAAGCCAGTCTCGGGTGGTCCTGTCGGTCAAGCCGTCTGTGGCTGAACAGGTGCTCAACCAGGCCGAGCAGATGGGTGTGCCGGCGGCGGCCATCGGCTCGGTGCAGGGAGATCGGCTGGTGATCGACGTGGCGGCAGATCGCTGGGGCGCCGGTTGCCGGATCGACACGGATCTGAACACCCTCTTCGACCGCTGGGGCAACAGCCTCGAACGGGCGCTTGAGCAATCATGATGAATGCAGAATGCGAAATGATGAACGGTCGGGCGCAGCAATTCATCATTTATCGTTTATCACTCATCGTTGAGCTACCTTGATGGACCTGATCACGCCGGACAAATTCCACGATGAGTGCGCGGTCTTCGGCATCTACGGCCATAAGGAAGCGGCCAACCTGACCTACCTCGGCCTCTATGCCTTGCAGCATCGGGGGCAGGAGGGCTCCGGCATCGTCTCGTCCGACGGCGAGCATTTCCACCAGGAAAAAGGCATGGGCCTGGTGGCCGACATCTACACCAAATCGGTGCTGAAGCGTCTGCCCGGGCCAAGGGCCATCGGCCATAATCGCTATTCGACCGCGGGCGGGAACAACCTCAAGAACGTCCAGCCCCTGACCGTGAACTTCGCTTTCGGCAATCTGGCCCTGGCGCACAACGGCAATCTCATCAATGCCCAGATGCTGAGGAACGAATTGGAAGCGTACGGCGCGATCTTCCAATCCTCGACCGACAGCGAGGTGATGATTCACCTGATGGCCCACTCGCGCGGCGATACGCTCTTGTCGCGGATCATCGACGCGTTGAGCCAGGTACGGGGCTCCTTCTCGGTCGTGCTGTTGACAGACGACGCGGTGATCGCCTGCCGGGACCCCCATGGGTTCCGCCCCCTCTGTCTGGGCCGGCTGAAGGACAGTTGGCTGGTGGCGTCCGAGACCTGCGCGTTCGATCTGATCGGGGCGGAAGCGGTGCGCGAGATCGAGCCGGGCGAACTGGTGGTGCTGAATCAGGACGGGGTGAAAAGCTATATGCCCTTCACCAAGACCGAGCCGGCCAAGTGCGTGTTCGAGTACATCTATTTTGCCAGGCCGGACAGCAAGATTTTCGGGGACAAGGCGGTCTATCTGACGCGCAAGGCGCTGGGGCGGCAGTTGGCGAAGGAGGCGCCGGTCAAGGCCGACATCGTAATCCCGGTGCCGGACTCGGGCGTGCCGGCCGCGTTGGGTTTTGCGGAAGGATCGGGCATTCCCTTCGAGAACGGGTTGATCCGCAACCACTATATCGGCCGGACCTTTATCGAGCCGGAACAGGCCATCCGCCACTTCGGCGTCAAGATCAAGCTGAACGCCGTGTCCGAGGTGCTGGAGGGCAAGCGGGTGGTGGTGGTGGATGACTCGATCGTGCGAGGGACGACCAGCCGGAAGATCGTCAAGATGCTCCGCCACGCGGGGGCGCGCGAAGTGCATATGCGGATCAGCTCGCCGCCGATCGTCTCGCCCTGTTTTTACGGGATCGATACGCCGACCAAGAAGGAATTGATCGGCTCCAGCCATACGATCCAGGAAATTCGCAAGTACATCACCGCGGACAGCCTGGCCTATCTGAGTCTGGAAGGCATGTTGAACGCCTCGCCGGGGAGTCCCGGTCACTACTGCAACGCCTGCTTTACCGAGAAGTATCCCATCCCGTTCACAAAGGCCGAAGAATTGCAATTGGGCCTTTTCTGACGCGACTTTCCCGCCATCATTGCTGTTGCCCATGAAAATTCACGCGTGCTAGGATAGTCACGGAAGACGGAGCATATGGCTGATGGCCGATCGCTGATGGCTCCGAGCGAGCAATGCTTTCCGCTCTCTTATCCATTCCCGCCATGCGCCATCAGCCATTCGCTCCCAGTTTTGCTATGGAGGCTGCTATGAAACGGACCCTGGCCTTGTTGTTGGCGCCGGCGTTGGTCGTGTTCCTGGCTGCGTCGGTTATGGCCAAGAGCTATTTTAAGATCGGGGAGAAGGCGCCCGGCTTTACCTTGACCTCCATCGGCGGCGAGACCGTGTCGCTGGACAGTTTCAAAGGCAAGGTGATCGTGCTGGGGCTGTTCCATATCTGCGAGCCTTGCATGATGCAAGGGACCAACTTGCAGAAGGTGTACGAGGCGACCCAGGGCAAGCCGGTGGCGATCCTCGGGGTGAATTCCTCGGGCGATTCGAAGGAGAACGTGCTGGAGTTCTTGTCGGCTTTTCCGGTCAAGGTGACCTACCCCTATTTGATCGATCCGAAGAAGACCACCGATAAGCTGTATGGCGGGGGGAAGTTCATCCCCAACGTCTACATCATCGACCAGGAGGGGGTCATCTGCTGGCAGCGGGTCGGGAACATGGACCTGGCCGGGGCGGACGTGATTCTACAGGAAGTGAACAAGCTGCTGGCCGGCGGGGCCGGCAAGGGGAATATGTAGGGCTCTGTGTCATGACAGAGAAGGGATACAGCTCGATGGATGAGATGGAAGCGGGGAAGCAGAAGTTTCTCGGCCTGATCAAGGAGATCGACGCGGCCGTGCAGGTGGTGATTCCGGTGACTCCCTCGAACAGCATGTTTCTGATCTCGCTCACCAAGGGGGCCAATCGGAAGTTCATCACCGTGCCGGAAGACGACATCCTGGACCTTCCCAACGAAGCCGACATTCTCGCGAAGGTGACGAAAGTTTTGAAAGATGCGGTCGCAGCCTTATAAAGGTTCAGGTTGAGGCTGAGGTTAAGGTTGAAATGGCGGGTTCAGACAAATTCGGGTTTCGCCTAAACCTCAACCTTAGCCTTCTTCGTTAGCTATGAAACAACTTCTGCCCGGCATCTGGCAATGGTCCTGGTTCTCGGAAGAGAAGCAGCTGGACTTCAACGGTCTGTTCCTGTTTGTGGGGGAGCATCGTGTGCTGGTGGACCCGCCGCCCATGGCGTCGGAAGACAAACTTCAGATCAGGAAAAGCGGCCAGCTGGACTATATCCTGCTCACGAACCGGGACCATGAGCGGGACGCAGCCGCCTGCCAGGCTGAGTTCGGCTGCCAGGTCATGGTGCCGGAGGCCGATGCGCCGCAGATGACGATCAAGGCCAACAAGACTTACAAAGACGGGGAGCTGCTGCCGGGCGGCATTTGGGCGATTCATCTCAAGGATCAGAAATCGCCCGGCGAATCCGCGCTCTTCCTGCAGCAGGGGAAGGGGATCTTGATCCTGGGCGATGCGTTGATCGGGAAGCCTCCCGGATCGCTCGCTATGCTACCGGCTGAGAAGTATGCCGATCCGGTCAAGGCCAGGGAAGGGCTCAAGCGGCTTCTGAAGTACAACTTTGAGACCCTCCTCGCGGGAGACGGGGCCTCGATCCTCACCGGCGCCAAACAGGTCCTTGAACGGACCCTGCTCGTTTGACCATGCAGACCACCCATTCCGAACAGCTCAATCGCCAGGGCAACGATTTTTTCTCGCACGGCCATTACACCGAGGCCTACGTCTGCTACGCCAAGGCCCTGGACTATGACCGGATCACCGGGGACCGTCGGGCGCTGGTCGCAACGCTCGGCAATCTGGGGAACATCTGCGCGGTGAGCGGACGGCGGGAGCAGGCCCAGGCCTACTACCAGGAAGTGCTCGAACTGCAAAAGATTCTGGGAGACGACCGGGGCATCGGCACGACCCTGGCCAACCTGGGCAACCTGCGTGCCGATGCCGGCGAATGGGATCGGGCCCGCGCCTATTACCTGGAGGCGTTGGACATTATGCGGCGGTCCCGCGATGAACAAGGGCTGGCCGTGCTGTTCTCGGATCTGGGGTTGGTGGCCCGTGAAACGGGTCAGTGCGAAGAAGCGATGCACTATTACGAGCAGTCCCTGGCCTTGATGCGCCGAATGGACGATCAGGGCGGCGTGGCGGATGTCTGGCGCATGATGGCCAGAACGCATCTGGTGCAGAAGCACTATGAGGAAGCCCTCGCCTGTTGCCAGACGAGCCAGGCGGTGGCGGAGCGGAGCGGCGATGAATTGCGGACGGGGGGTGCGAGGTACGTGATGGCCCAGTGTTACGAAGAACTGGGGCGACTCAAAGAAGCGGCCGAGCTGCTGGCGTTGGTGGTGCAGATGGATCGTAAGTACCGGTTGCCCAAGCTGGAAGAAAATACGAAGCGCTTGGAGCAGTTGCAGGCTCGCTTGCCCGGCGGGCGCAGCCAGGTGATGCCGGGTGAGAGGCGGACATGAGCGGAGACTGGGCGGAAACGCGCGCGCAGTTGTGCCGGCAAGACCCGGCGTTCTATGAGCTGGAACCGGGTGGAGCCCTGGCGCTGGCGCTGGACGACGAAAACTGGATGCTGGAGCTGACCCCGGACGGTCGCGTGATTTGCCAGACGGGCATCGATATGGAGGACGTCAAAAGCCTCTTGTCAGACGGCACGCCCGAGGATTTGGGCAGCGATGAACTGGCCAAGCAGGCCAAGTACTATTTGCAGCCCATGGTGGCTAAGGTGCGCAAGGTCTTCCTGAGCGCCGGCTTCGAGGAGGCGACCGAGATGAACGACGAGTACGTGGCGGTCACGTTTCAACGACCGGTGGACCTGGCCAAACTGGAGGATGTGACGGAAACCGTCCGCTGGTGCAAGCAGCAGTTTGCCGCAAGAGCGTGAGGCGTGAGGGAGAAGGAGTGAGGCGAGCCCGGAATCTTGTCGCTTTACGCTTTACGCCTAACGCCTCACGATTATGCCTATGACGCCTATTCGCAGCTTCGAAGACTTCCGAGACGCGGTCTCCGCCTATCGGCTGCCCCGGATTCTGATCTCCGCCCTGGAACTGGATCTTTTCACGGTGATGGGCGGGCGGGTCTGGACGATCCCGGCCCTGGCCCGGCGGCTCCGCGCAAGCCGGCGTGGACTCGACATCCTCTGCCGGAATTTGGCCAGCGTCGGTCTGCTCAAGAAACAGGGGGATGGCTATCGCAACGGGCCGCTCGGAGCAGGCGAGCTCAACGCCAAGAGCCCCGCATATCGGGGCGCCTATCTCCGCCTTCTGAAAAATCACTGGGCCGACTGGTCGCACTTGACCGAGCAGGTCAGGTCCGGCAAGCCGCTGGAGGATGACGAGCCGAACGCGGCGGCCTATCGGCGGGAATTTACCTGGGCCATGCACCACCGTTCGATGGAGGTGGCCCCCAAGGTCGCGGCTCAAGTCGATATCAACGGCGCGCAGACTTTCTTGGACCTGGGCGGAGGCCCAGGCACCTATGCCTTGGCGTTTCTGGCGAGGAACCCCAGGCTGCGGGCGACGGTGGCCGATCGGGCTCCGGCGCTGGCGGTGGCGCGGGAGATCGCGGCCACGGTCCCCCAGGGGAAGCGCCTGTCCTATGTGCCGGTGGATTTCGTGAAGCAGCCGATCGCGGGCAAGTACGACGTGATCTGGTATTCCAACGTGCTGCACATCTACTCGCCGGAGGAGAACCGGCAGGTCTTTCGCCGGGCCGCCGCCGCGTTGAATCCTGGCGGGCGCCTCTTGATCCAGGATGCTTTCCTGCAGGATGCCGACGGGCTCTATCCGCAGGAAGCCAACTTGTTCGCCGTCACCATGCTCTTGTTCACGGAGCGAGGGAACACCTACGGCATTAAGGAGACCGAAGGCTGGCTACGCTTGGCTGGATTTGCCAGGGTCCGGCCGGTCACGCTCCGGGCGGGGACGGGGGATTGGGACGGGGGGATTCTGGAGGCGTCGTTGCCGGCCCGACGTCCAGGAAGCCGCGCCCGCCGAGAACGATCAGCATAAAATTCACCAGCCCGCTCACGCCGCTGATCAGCAGCGCCTCAGTCCCGGCGCCGGTCTTGGTCAGGTCTTGCACCGTCGTGGAGATATCCAGCGCCAATCCCACCGTTCCGTACATCACCCCCGCCATCAAGGCCCAGCGGACGTGAGCCAGCAGCAAGCCCATCAAGATCAACGGCAGGCCGTACAGAAAGCCGTTTCGGATGATGTGCCCGCCGGTTCCCGATCCTGTCTGTGAAAGAGCGGCCAGCGCGATCAGGATGGCGAGCAATCCGGCCATGATGCGATGGATGGACATGCCGCGACTATAGCGGAGAGACGTAGGGCGCACAAGCGACTTGCCTTGGCAGGATGTTGAAACAGGCCTCCCGCTTTGTTCTCGGTCGCTCGAACCCCTCAACGTACGGCAAGGCGGGAGGCAAAGTACCTATCCGCTCGCATGTGATCGAAGCGAGCGGTTCAAGCGAAGCTTGGTATGTACCTCCTCGGGGGCCTCGCTCTCTGCGGCCTCGCTGTCCTGCCTGTTTGACCATCCTGTGATGCCTTGCGGCATCGTCAAGTTGAATCCATGCTGCGCCACTTGCCCGGTGGTACAATAGTTTTTCTAAAACCTCATTATGATGGACCGGTGTTAGCGCGAATACGCTGGATGGGGAGGGCCATGGATCGGCAGGATGGTATGCGCCAGCCGGAGCGGACCCTGATCTATGACGGGAACTGCCGCCTCTGCGTGGCCGCGAAAGCCGGCCTGGAACGGTCGGGCGATGCGCACACGGTTCGCTTCATCCCGTATCAAAGTGAGGAGGCGGCCTGTCATCTCGGCGCCGACTATAAGCCGGGCCGGCCGGATGTGGCTTTTCTGGTCGAACGGGACGGTCGGATCAGCCGGGGGTTGGATGCCTTCTTACCGCTTCTGCCCGGCATCCGAGGGGGGCGTTTCTGGCTGGCCTTGCTCAAGATTCCGCTCGCGCGCCCCCTGGCGTTGCTCATCTACCGTGTCGTGGCCCGCTACCGGTACCAACTCTTCGGTCAGGTTTCTTCCAGGGACATCTAGTCTCACGCTTGTGCACCGAGTGAAAACCCTCTATTCTCCCGCGAGGTATTCTTATGCGCAGAGGCGGGAAGAGGAGGTTATGGACCCAATCATGTTCCTTGGCTTGGCGGCGGGCGCATTGACGACCATCGCATTTTGTCCGCAACTGATCAAAACCTGGAAAACCAAGTCGGCGCGGGACATGTCGTTCGGAATGCTGGCGACGTTCTGCACCGGCGTCTTTCTTTGGCTGCTCTACGGCCTGCTCATCCATTCCATTCCGGTCATCGTGGCCAATGTCGTCACGCTGGTCCTGGCCGGGGCCATTTTGGCGCTCAAGATCAAATACGGATAAGGCAGCAACGGGAGTGCGAGACGTGGGGCTTCCGTAAAGGCGGCCGGGTCGACTACCTGGCCTGGGCCGGTGTGCGTGTCGGCGTCATCACGCCGGCGGCAGGGGCCGGAAGGATTACAATCGGGATGTCGCGCTGCTCGTCGCCGCCGTCGTCGTTCCGGTCCTCTCCCACGCTGTAGAGTTTGTCCGATGCGGCGGACCAGAGCATGGGAAAGCCGGAGAACGGATCGTAGAATGCGGACCCGGCCTGGACGATGCGGGAGGCCATTGCAAGGTCCCGTCCAGGCCGGTGCAATCTGGCGTGCAGGGCGGCCAGTCTGAGCCGTGCGTCGGTGCGCAACAGGCGGTCCGCAAAGGGAGCCCAGGTCGGCTCCGGCCCGGAAGCGAAAAAATTGTCGATCGGATTCACGAAGTAATCCAGAAATCGGCGGTGGGTCAGCCGGGCCATGTCGAGTAGTTTGGGAAACGGGCTGTTCGGCAGATCGGCCGCCTTGATGGTGGCTTCGCAATAGCCGGCATAGATATTCAGCGTCCGTTGCTTCTGCATGGGGGAGCGGGACAGCATGTTGGCGGGAATGGGCTGTTCGACCGATTGGAACGAGTCGGCGCCCATGCCGGCCAGGCCGGCGATCCAGCGTTTCTGGGATTCTGATTCCGGCTGGAACTGCGCCGCCGCGCTCGTCAACGGATGTTCGAAGAGTGACACCCCGACCACGAATTCGTTTTGAATAGGCCAGCGCAGGGATCGCTCCGTCGGCGTCAGGGGGCGCACCAAAGGGTCCAAGCGAGGGAGGAGCGCCACGTCGAAGTCGGGCAGATTGAGCGCTTCGGACGCCAGGGCCGCGTCTTCGTCCACGATCGTGGCGGCAAAAACCTTGAGCGACAGCGTCTTGGCATTGCTCAGGACCCCGCGCCAAGCCGCGAGATCTTTGCCCAGCCGGTCCAGTGCGGTTGACGTGTCCTGCGTCCAGGCTTCCACCAGATAGAGCCGGTGTGCGGCATAGAGATCCATCAGCCTGGGCGCTCCCGGATGGCCATCGCCCCAATCGTCAAACGGAAGCGTCAGCCACTGACGGTACCGGTCGATGAGCAGCGCATGGGGGGACAGTATGTTTTTGGCTGGATCAGCCAAGGCGCGGAGTTGGCTGATCCTGCCCGCCGTGCCTTGTGGCTGCAATGCCTCCCGTATCTCGTCCGGCACCCGTAACTCCAAGCGGGATTCTTTGCCATAGTCGAAGGGTCTGTGCCCGCGGTCGCTTTGCACTTCGAGCCACATGTCGTGGCCGACGTGCAACGGGTCGGCCGAAGGGCCTGCCGAAAATCCGAGTAGCAGGAGGTAGGCGTTGTTCTTCGAGTCTTGGGTGGGCCTGGGCGGTGACGTCAGTAAGGTCTTGTAGGCCTCGCTTGGGGCCTCGCCCTTGCCGAGCCATACGTTCCGCACGAGATCGAGGAATATGACAATGAGTGCGAGAAGAACGATGAGGAGGAAAGACTTTTTCATGAATGGCTAGGTCGCCTGCCGGTTCCTTTTCGCGCCTGATTCCACCGGGCCGTGCATGGGCTAAGCACGTTGCATTCTACTGTGCTTGTGTCCGTGAGTCCAATGAATGGGCGATTTTCGCGGCGTGAAGAGACGGCGATGGCGAGGGAGCTGCATCAGTGCAGAACGATGGTTCGGCTGTGGCGGACGAAGCCCCGTCCCTGGAGATTAGCCTTGACAGAGGTCCAGGGCCTCCCCTACAGTGTCCCCACAAAATATACCTCCGGGTCAAGGGAAGAGGGTGCAACTCCCTCGCGGTCCCGCCGCTGTAATGGGGACGAAACCCGCGGAAGCCACTGTCTTAACCGTGAGGCGTGAAACGTGAAACGCGGATGGGGAATGAACCCCGTTCACATTTTACAATTCACGATTCACGGACGGATGGGAAGGCGCGGGGAGTAGAGTCGAACCCTAAGCCAGAAGACCTCCCCGGAGCATGACCGTCTTTCCCTCGTGGGCTGGGGAAAGGGTGAGGGTGAAGAAGCGGGTGCAATCCTCAGGGTCTTTCAGGCCTTGGGGATTTTTTGTTTGCGGAACCGTCGACAGCAGGGTTGCGTCCTGGTTGGGGCCTGGTGCTTCTGCCTGACGTTGTTATGGACCGCCGGCGTTGCGCAGGCCGGCGAGAGTGATGATATGGCTCTGAAGCGGCGGCAGCAAGGCATCCTCACAGGCATGCCGTTCATGGCCAACCTGGCCTCGCGGACCTTTGTGGACGATCTGGGCCGCAAGTTGTACCTGGCCAAGCCGCCCATCCGAGTGGTCTCGCTGGCGCCCAGCATGACGGAAATCCTCTACAGCCTCGGACTGGACGAGGAAATCGTGGGGGTGACCGATTATTGCGACTATCCGCCGCAGGCCCGCGCCAAGCCTAAAGTGGGATATTCGAACCCGAATCTGGAGTCCATCGTCGCGTTGAGGCCGGACCTGGTCCTGGCCCCCAGTACGTTTCTCCGGGCCGATGTCCTGGCCAAGCTCGAGCAGCTCAAAATTCCCACCTTCATTTTGGAAGCCAAGGCCATCGAGGAGATTCCCTCCCATGTCCAGACTATCGGACGGATGATGGATCGTGCCCCGGCTGGCGATCGAGTGGCCACCGAGATGCGACGACAGATCGCGGCGATCAGGACCAAGGTGGGGGAACGCCCGCGTCTGCGCGTGCTCTATGTCCTGAACAGTCAGCCGCTCATCACGGTCGGGCCGGGGAGTTTCATCCATCAGATGATCGAGCTGGCCGGCGGTGTCAATGTCGCCGGCCGCGCCCTGGTGCCATATCCGCGCCTCAGCCTGGAAGAGGTGCTGAGGGAAGACCCGGAGGTTCTGATCTTTCCCGTCGGCGGCGCCGAGAGTGTTCCCGAGAGCGAGCAGCAACAGTGGCGGCGATGGACGACACTCTCAGCCGTCAAACACCAGCGATTCCATCAGATCGCCGCCGATCTGTTGAACCGGCCTGGCCCCAGGATTGCCCAGGGATTGGAGGCATTGGCCAGAATCATCCATCCGGAGGCCTTCGACCAAAGGTCTGGGCCGTAATGGGACTGATGGCCAGACAGACCCAATCGGAAGGAGGGAGGGCTGTCGTGACGGAGCCTGTGGTGGCGGCAGGGGAATCAGCGGAGCCGCCGCGTGCCGCGCCGGTCGGGTCGTCCAGGCTGTCGCCCCTGCGGTGGCTGCTCACCCTGTCGGCCTTGGCTGCGGCCGCCGTCCTCGTGCTGCTGATCTGCCTGCAATTCGGCGCGGAGCGCATCGGACTGGCCGAAGAGATCCGGATCGTGAGCCTGGCCGTTCGTGACGGCCAGGCCGGTCTTGACTCGACCGGCGCAACCGGCGTCATTCTCATGCAAGTGCGCTTGCCGCGGGTGCTGTTGGCCTTCATGGTCGGCGGCTGTCTGGCGGCCGTCGGCGTGGGGCTTCAAGCCTTGTTGCGGAACCCTCTGGCCGATCCCTATGTGCTTGGTATTTCCAGCGGGGCGGCGCTGGGCGCCGGGTTGGCGATCTTGTTCGGGTTGACGGGCACGGCCCTGGCCTTTTCAGCGCTGCCACTTTGCGCCATGGCCGGAGGGTTACTCTCCGTGCTCGTGGTCTACCGCATTGCGACCGCGTACGGGTATCTGCCCATTCATACCCTGTTGCTGGCCGGGGTGATTCTCAATGCCATCTTCTCCGCGCTGGTCATGTTCGTGACGTCGATCATGGAGCCGAATCGCTCGTTCGGCATGATGTCCTGGCTGATGGGGACGCTGACCGCCCCGGACTATCCGGCCATGCTTGTCCTGGCCGGCTATCTCCTGGCCGGCCTGCTCGTCCTATTCCGCCAGGCCGCCTCACTTAACCTCCTCACGCTCGGGGAAGAGTCTGCGCGTGCGCTTGGCGTGGAGGTTGAGGCCGTCAAGAAAACCGTCTTTTTTACGTCGGCGCTGCTGACGGGCGCCGTTGTGTCGGTCAGCGGGATGATCGGGTTCGTCGGCATGGTCATTCCGCATGCCATGCGCCTGCTCACCGGAGCGGACCATCGGCTGCTCTTGCCCGCCTCCGCTCTGATGGGGGGCTTGTATCTGATGGCGGCGGATACGATCGCGCGCACACTGCTGGCTCCGACGGAGATTCCGGTGGGTGTGGTGACCGCCCTGGCCGGAGGGCCGTTTTTCATCTATCTCCTGACATCACGGAAGGGCCGGCTGGCATGAGTTTCAAGGAGACGACAGGGGTGCCCGCCTACTCGGTGGACGGGCTTCGGTTCTCCTACGGCCATCCGGGGGCGGGGCGGTCGGTCAACGGCTGGGTCCTCGACGGCCTGACCTTCGAAGTGCGCCCGGGGGAGATCCTGGGGGTCTTGGGTCCGAACGGGTCGGGGAAGAGCTCACTGCTGAAGATTCTGGCGAAGGTGCTGCGTCCGCAGGAAGGCCTGGTGACGCTCTTTGGTGACGATCTTGCCGGCATGCCGCAGCATGACGTGGCCAGGGCCGTGGCCCTGGTGCCACAGGAGAGCCAGATCGCGTTTCCGTTCTCGATCACCGAAATGGTGCTGATGGGGCGCTTTCCCCACCATCGGCGAAACGTCGGCCTGAGCGGTCTCGGTTGGGAAGGGCCGGAAGATATCCGCGTGGCGGAGGCGGCGATGCGGGAAACCGATGTGCTGCACCTGGCCCACCGCTCCATCACCGATGTGTCGGGCGGGGAGCGCCAGCGGGCGGTCATTGCCCGCGCGCTGACCCAGGAGCCGAAGGTGTTGCTCCTGGATGAACCGACAGCCTTTCTGGATCTCCACCACCAATTGGATATCTGCTCGATCCTGCGCCGGCTCAACGAAGAGCGGGGCCTGACCGTGGTCCTGGTGTCCCACGACCTGAATCTGGCCAGCCAATACTGCGATCGTCTGTTGCTGTTGGACAGGGGGCGGACCGTACGTCTGGGTCCCCCTGAAGAGGTCATGACGCCGGAGGTGCTGGAGGAGATCTATCGGTGCCGGGTCCTGGTCGACAGGCATCCCCAGTCCGGCTTGCCGAGGGTGACGCTGCCGGGCCGGAAGCTAACAGCCAGCCGTCAGCCATCAGCGGTCGGCCCAGAGATCAAGGCGGATAGCTGAAGACTGAAAGCTGATCGCATATAGATTTCAGCGAGGAAGATGTGCCCATTCCTCGTTGGGGCGGATGGGGGCACGTAACACAGAGAGGGATAGGTCGAGAGGAGAGGCAGGCAGAACGGGGAAGATGGTGCAAGACCATCACGGTACCGCCACTGTAAGCGAGGAGCGATTCCGCAAGAACGCCACTGTCTGGAAGAAGCCGTCAGCCGTCAGCTATCAGCTATCAGCAGTCAGCTTGAATCTTGAAGCTGAAGGCCAAAGGCTGAGAGCTGATAGCTTTTGAGATGGGAAGGCGCGGGAGAGCGATGATCCGCAAGTCAGGAAACCCGGCTGTCGAGCCAGTTCACTCTACCCTTCGAGTCAAAGGGGAGGTGGGTTGTGCGGAAGTTTATCATTGGGTCGGGCATTCTGTTGGCGTTGCTATGGGGGTCCGGGGTCGGCCATGCGGAAGAAGGGACGCCGGTCGTGCAAACCGAGGAGGTCGTGACCAGCGCGACAAAAACGCCTGTGCCGGTCGGTCAACTGACCAGCGCGGTGGAGATCATCACCGGCGAAGAGATGCAGCGGCAGAAATTCAAGACGGTGGCCGATGCCTTGCGGCTGGCGCAGGGGCTGGCGGTCTTCTCCAACGGCGGGCCTGGAACCGATACGAGCGTGCGGATTCGTGGCGGAGGCGCAGCGCAGACCCTGGTGTTGATCGATGGGGCGATCGTCAATAGCGCGACGACCGGCGCCTACAATTTCGCCAACCTGACGACCGACAATATCGAGCGGGTGGAAATCCTGCGCGGCGCCCAAAGCATGTTGTGGGGGTCGGACGCCATGGGCGGGGTCATCAACATCGTCACCAAGAGGGGCGCGGGGGCCACCGCCGCGAGTTCGTTCTTCGAATACGGGTCCTTCAATTCCATCCGCGAGGGAGCCCAGGTGACGGGCAAGAAGGGACTCGTGGACTTTTCCATGGATCTGTCGCGATGGGACTTCGCCGGATTTTCGGCGGCGGACTCCCGGCTTGGCGCGTCGGAGCGGGATTCGTTCAGGAACTGGACCGCGTCCTCGCGGTTGGGTGTGGATTTGCCCAAGGACGGTCGCCTCGAGTTCAACTTCCGCTGGATGAATGGCTCGACCAGCATCGACAACATCAGCAATCCTCCGGCCGATGTGTTTAACTCCAAGAACAAGAGCCAACAGTTTGTATTCGGTGGAAGCTACGATCAGGCGATTACCCATTGGTGGAATCAGAAATTGACGCTGGCACGGGCAGAAGAAGATGCACCGTTTTTTCCCGGCAATCTTCAGCGCAACCTTGTCACCGGCGCGCTGACGGTCCCATCCGGGTCGCCGAACACCACGCGGACGCTCAGCAACCGTCTTGAGTGGCAGCACAATATGCAAGTCGCCGATCCCCTGCTGCTCACCTTCGGCTACCAGTTCCGTGAGCAGCAGGGGGAGAATGACACGCTGGCGAAAAGAATCGTCTCGTCAAACGCGGGGTTTGCCCAGGCCCAGTTGAATCTCTGGGACCGGGTCTTCGGCACGGCCGGTATCAGGCAGGACAGCTACAACGTGTTCGGAACGGCCACGACCTACCGGCTGACCGGCGGGTATCTCCATAAGGAAACGGACACGAAGCTCAGGACCAGCTATGGCACCGGATTCCGAGCTCCGTCGGTCAATGAACTGTATTTCGCCAACTTCGGCAATCCCAACCTCAAGGCGGAAAAAAGCCAGAGTTTCGACGTGGGGGTGGACCAGGAACTGTTCGGGAAACGGCTGAAACTCAGCGGAGGCTATTTCTGGAACCGGTATCGCGACCAGATCGTCACCACATTCGATCCCGTGGTCTGCGCTCCGTTCAGCACGTTCAGCTTCTGCCCGCTCAACGTCGGCAATTCTTCGACCAAAGGTTTTGAGGCGAGCTTCGCCTATAAGCAGACTCTGGGACTGCCCTTCATCAAAGCATTCGATTTTCAGGGTCAGTACACCAATACGATGACGCGCGACCTGAGCAACGGGGCCCGGTTGCCGCGCCAGCCGGTGGACCAGTGGAGCCTCCAGGCAGGGTACCAACCCATCGACCCGCTGCACATCATTCTGACCGGCCGTTTCGTGGGCTCGCGGTTCAATACGACCGCCGACCGTCAGGGCATGCAGGCCTTCGATGTGTGGAACTTGACCACCAACTATACCGTGACCAAGCACATCGAGGCCTACGTGCGCGCGGACAATCTGTTCAACCAGCGCTACCAGGAAATTCTCAACGCCGGGACGCCGGTCCGTTCGATCTATTTCGGCGTGCGGATCAACCATGACTTGTTCTCATAGAGAGTAGGCATTCATGGCAGTTCCTCGTCTCGTCATTGCCGGGACCCAGAGCAATGTCGGCAAGACCACGGTGACCCTGGCCCTGCTGGCCGCCTTGCGGCAGCGGGGCCGGAAAGTCCAGCCGTTCAAGGTGGGGCCGGACTATATCGACGCGGGGCACCATACGGCAGCCACGGGCCGGCCCTCGCGCAATCTGGACGGATGGATGTTGACGGCCGAAATCAATCGGGAGATATTTTCCCATGCCTCCGCCGATGCGGATCTGGCCGTCATCGAGGGCATGATGGGGCTCTTCGACAGCAGCTCGGCGAGCAGCGAGGTCGGCAGCACGGCCGAGATGGCCAAGCTGCTGGGGGCTCCGGTTCTCCTCGTGATTGACGGGAGTGCCATGGCTCGGTCGGCGGCGGCGATGGTGGCCGGCTATGCCAAGTTCGATCCGGCCCTGACGGTGGCCGGCGTCCTCTGCAATCGTGTGGGCAGCGAGGGTCACTTTCAGTTGCTCAAGGAAGCGGTAGAGACGGAGACCAGAGTGCCGGTGGTTGGGTACCTGAAGCCGGACAAAACCCTGACGATCGGCGACCGGCATCTTGGGTTGCGGACCGCCATTGAACAGGGTTCGACGGACCTCTATGACAAGCTGGGGCGGGCGGCGGCCGAGACCGTAGATTTGGACAAGGTGGAAGCTCTGGCGAGCAGCGTGAAAGGTGAATGGTTAGAGGTGAAAGGGATGAAGGCATCCTCTCACGGTTCACCATTCACTTCTCACCAATCGGTACGCGTCGGTGTTGCCTACGACGCGGCGTTTTGCTTCTACTATCAGGAAAATCTGGAGCTGTTGGAAGCGGAGGGGGCTGAGTTGGTGCGGTTCTCGCCGATTCGAGATCGAGTCTTGCCGGCCATAGATCTGCTCTACTTGGGCGGGGGCTATCCGGAGTTGTATGGCGAGGCGTTATCAGGAAACAGCGCCATGCGACTGGCAATCCGGGGCTTTGCCGACCGAGGAGGGGCGATCTACGCCGAATGCGGGGGGATGATGTACCTGACACAAGCGATCCGCGACTTCGAGGGGCGGGGCCACGAGATGGTCGGGCTATTCCCGGCCGAAGCTGTGATGCGCAAGCCAGGCCTGACCCTGGGCTATCGTGAAATTGAACTGATGAGGCCTTGTGTGATCGGAGCGGCCGGCCTGAAGGTCCGAGGGCATGAGTTTCACTACTCCTCGCTCGTCTCCATGGGATCGCTCGACTATGCCTGTGCCGTGACGGATGCGAAGGGACAGCCACGGTCGCCGGATGGGTTGGTACGAGGCAATACGGTGGCCCTCTATGCCCATCTTCATTTTTCAAGTCAGCCGGCTGCGGCACGTGCGCTGGTGGCATCCGCAAGGGCCTGGCGCACGCAGGGTGCTGAGGGAAAAGGAGTGTCGTTGTGACGGACGATGCCGAGCATCAGGCCCGGATGCAACGCCTGAAGGCCTCCGTAGACCGGCGCATCGAGGCGGCCCAGGAGGAAAAGGGATTGGTGATCGTCTACACAGGCGCGGGGAAGGGAAAAACTACCGCCGCCTTGGGCATGGCCCTGCGCTGTATCGGCCACGGGATGAAAGTGGCCATCGTGCAATTCATCAAGGGCGCGATCGATACGGCGGAGGAGCGGGCTCTTAAGAGCTTCGGTCCGCAGGTCGTCTTTCTGCGGATGGGCGAGGGATATACCTGGGAGACGCAGGATCGAGCGCGGGACACGGACATGGCGCAGAAAGCCTGGGCCGCCGCGTCGGAGTTCCTTCGGGATCCGGCCTATGCGATGGTCATTCTGGACGAGTTCAACATCGCGCTCCAGCATGACTATGTCCAGCTTGCCGACGTGCTGCCGGTGCTCCAGGCCAGGCCGCCCATGCAACACGTGGTCATCACGGGCCGAGGCGCCAAGAAGGAGCTGATCGAAGCAGCCGATCTTGTCACGGAGATGGGACAGGTGAAGCATCCGTTTCGGAAGGGCGTCAAAGCCCAAAAGGGAGTCGAGTTCTAAACAGGATGTTGAAAAAGCCCCCCAGCTTTGTTCTCGGTCGCTCGAACCCCTCAACGTGCACAAAGCGAGAGGCAAAGTAACTATCCGCTCGCAGGTGATCGAAGCGAGCGGTTCAAGCGAAGCTTGGTATGTACCTCCTCGGGGGCCTCGCTCCCTGCGGTCTCGCTGGATGGCCTTTTTGAACATCCTGGAGAAGTAGATGCAGAAACAATGCGGAGCGTGCCGCCAAACGTTTACCTGCCAGCAGGCCGGCGGCTGCTGGTGCGGGACGATCAAGCTGGATGCGGCGCAGCTTGCCTGGATCAAGCAGACATTTGCCAACTGTCTTTGTCCTACGTGCCTCGCGGCGGTCGCTGCGGGGACACTTTCTGATCGAAGGACCGCCTGATGGCCCTGCCCAAGCCTGCATCGGTCGAGCGCAACGGGCACTTCTCCGAAGAGGAACGGGCCGCCGTCTATCGGGCTATTTTTGAGCGACGGGACGTGCGGGAGAAGTTCCTGCCGACGCCCATTCCCAACGAAGTGCTCGCCAGGGTGCTGCTGGCCGCCCACCATGCAGGCTCGGTGGGGTTCATGCAGCCATGGAATTTTGTGGTCGTCCGTAAGGCGGCGACCAAGCGCGCGGTCAAGGACTTGTTCCGACAGGCCAACGAGGATGCCGCGAGCAAGTACAAGGGGGAACGGGCAGCCCTCTACCGGCGGTTGAAGCTCGAAGGGATCGAAGAAGCGCCGCTGTCCCTCTGCGTGACCTGCAGCAGGCAGAGGGGCGGAAGGCAGGTGTTGGGCCGTTCGACGGTGCGGGAAACGGACCTCTACAGCACCTGCTGCGCCATTCAAAATCTCTGGCTGGCTGCGAGGGCCGAGGGGATCGGCGTGGGCTGGGTCAGCATTCTGGACCATCAGGCCTTGAAGCAGGTGTTGGAGATTCCCAAGCCGATCAAGGTGGTGGCCTACCTCTGCCTGGGGTATGTCTCCGAGTTTGCCGGACGGCCGGACTTGGAACGGGCCGGCTGGCGAAGCCGGCTGCCGCTGGAGCAACTCGTCTACCACGAACGGTGGGGACGAAGTAAATAATGATGAAGGCTGAATGATAAATGATGAACGGAAGAAGCAAGAAAGTTTCGATTCATCCTTCAGTATTCCGCACTCATCATTAGGGGAAGAGCGATGCGCATTACCAAAGTTTACACACGCACCGGCGATGCGGGCAAAACTCGCCTGGCAGGCGGGCAGCAGATCTGGAAGGACAGTCTGCGGGTAGAGGCGTACGGCACGCTGGATGAGGTCAACGCGTCGATCGGCTTGGCGCGGGTCTTCAATGCCGAGGCTGCCGAGCCCAAGACCGGACCGGTCCTTGAGGAGTATCTTCGGTGGGTGCAGAACAAGCTCTTCGACACCGGCGGCATCTTGGCTACGGCCCCCGGCCAGACGTTTGCGAACATGCCGCAAGTGACCGCGCAGGATGTGACCAGGCTGGAGCGAATGATCGACGCCTGTCAGAAAGATCTGGCGCCGCTCAAGGAGTTTATCCTGCCGGGGGGCGGCAAGGTGTCCGGCCACTTGCATCAAGCCCGGACCATTTGCCGCAGGGCCGAACGGCTTTGCGTGAAGCTGGCCAAGGAAGAGCCGGTGGATGGCGTCATCGTGAAGTTCGTAAATCGCCTCAGCGACGCCCTCTTCGTGCTGGCCCGCTGGGCCGCCAAGAAACAGGGGGAACCGGAGTTTCTCTGGGAGCGGACCACGAAAACGCGGGATAATGAACGATGAATGATGAACGGAGGAATCGGATGCGAGTTCTTCTCGTGCATCGTTTATCATTCATCCTTCATCATTGAGAATTCATGGCTGTACGCACCTTAATGGTTCAGGGTACGGCGTCGCACGTGGGCAAGTCCGTGCTCGTGACGGCCCTCTGCCGGCTGTTCGCGCGGCGCGGGGTCAAGGTCGCGCCCTTCAAGGCGCAGAACATGTCCAATAATTCCTTCGTCACGCCGGACGGAAGGGAAATCGGGCGCGCCCAGGCGGTGCAGGCGACGGCTTGCCGGTTGGCCCCTCGGACGGATTTCAATCCGGTGCTGATCAAGCCCTCCGGCGAACGGAGCGCCCAGTTGGTGGTGAACGGGCTGGTGGCCGGGCGGTTGGAGGCCTCCGATTTTGGCCTGGTTAAGCGAGCGCACTGGTCTGCCGTTTGCGAGGCCTTTGCCCGGTTGGCCGGGGAGTTCGACGTGGTCATTCTCGAAGGAGCCGGCAGCCCGGCCGAAATCAATCTGCGCGACCGGGACATCGTGAATATGGCCATGGCACGGGAAGCGCAGGCGCCGGTTATCCTGGCGGGTGACATTGATCGGGGCGGGGTCTTTGCGGCACTGGTGGGGACCTTGGCTTTGCTTGAGCCGGAGGAGCGTGCCCACGTCAAAGGATTTCTGGTCAACAAGTTTCGCGGCGATGCGGATCTGCTGACGCCGGGCGTCAAGATGGTGGAAGCCCGGTGCGGGATCCCTTGCCTGGGCGTGGTGCCCCATTGGCACGATCTCCAGGTGCCGCAGGAAGACTCGCTGGGATGGGAAGACCGGCATGACGCCACGTCCCGGCTGACGGATACCCTGACGGTCGGCGTCGTGGACGTGCCGGCCATTTCGAATTTCACCGACTTCGACGCGCTGGCTTGTGAACCGGATGTCCGTCTGGTCCGGGTCGCCGGGCCGATCACCCAGCCGCTCGATGCGTTGCTCTTCCCCGGCACCAAGAACACGGCCGAAGCGCTGCGTTTCGTGAAGGCACGGACGCTCGACCAGGTTGCCCGGCAGGTGCTGGCTGCCGGGGGAAAGATCGTGGGGCTCTGCGGAGGGTTTCAACTGTTGGGCAAGCGGATTCTCGATCCGGACCGGGTCGAATCGTCGGAGGGCGAGCTTGAAGGCTTGGGGCTGCTGAATGTGACGACCAGCTTTGCTCGAGACAAGGTTACGGTGGGGGTGAGCGGACGTCACCCGGCGAGCGGCTCTCCGGTGGAAGGGTACGAAGTGCACATGGGCCGAACCAGTTTGGGCGCAGGAGCCGTTCCTTGGTTGGAGGTCCGGGCCCCCGGTGAGGCAGCCATGCGGCCTGAAGGGGCCAGCTCGGAGGACGGTCTTGTGCTCGGCACCTACGTTCACGGACTCTTCGATGCGGTGGCCTTTCGACGGGTCTTTCTCAATTGGCTCCGTGAGGCGCGAGGCTGGGCTCCCCTGCCGGTGCAGCCGGGGACTTCCCTGGATGAACAGATCGACCGGCTGGCCGATTTTATGGCCAAGCATCTGGACCTGGCGGCCATTGATGCGATTCTTGAGCGGGGGCTCTAACAGTGAAATCGGTCAGGCGTCAGGGGGGAGGCGTGAAGGCTAAAAGGAAGAGCCCAAGCCGCTCACGTTTCATGTCTTCCCGGCGCGGGCGGCTGATTTTCATACTGGGCGGAGCCGCGTCGGGAAAGAGCGAGACAGCCCTTGCGATGGCGGGTAACGCCGGTCCCAGGGCCTTCGTAGCGACCGGGCAACCCTTGGATGGCGAGATGGCCGAGCGTATCCGCCGGCACCAGGCCTCGCGGCAGGCAGACTGGCGGACCGAAGAAGTGCCGGTGGATCTGGCCGGCTGGTTCGACAAGCAGGGCCGGACTTATCGGATCATCCTCGTGGATTGTCTGACCCTCTGGCTGAGCAATCTGCAAGGCCGCGGCGTTCCCGAATCGCAGGTGCCGGCGCTGGTTTCCGAGCTGCTGCGCGCGATCAGGGCCGTTAAGGCACGGGTCGTGGTTGTCAGCAACGAACTGGGCCTGGGGCTGGTGCCGACGGATGTCTCCGCCAGGCGGTTCCGGGACCTGGCGGGGCGGGTCAACCAACAGTTTGCTGCGGAGGCGGATGAGGCCTATTTTGTGGTCAGTGGTCTGCCGGTACGAATCAAGTAACGTGATCAGACAGCAAGGAGTTGCGAGAGGATGCTGAAGGAAGCCATCGATGCGGTCCGGCCAGTTGATCGGGAGGCCCAGGCTCGTGCGCAGGCTCGTCTGGATCGGCTGACCAAGCCGGTCGGGAGCCTGGGGCGGCTGGAAGAGCTGGCTGCTCGGTATGTCTCGATTACGGGCAAGATTCCCCCTCCCATGCCGCGAGCCGCGATCTACACCTTTGCCGCCGATCACGGAATAGCTGGCGAGGGGGTCAGCGCTTACCCCAGCGCCGTGACTCCACAAATGGTGTTGAACTTTCTTCGGGGCGGCGCGGCGGTCAATGTCCTGGCCCGTCACGCGGGGGCCGAGGTCCGGGTCGTGGATATCGGTGTGGCCTATGACTTCGGGCCAATGCCGGGATTGATCGGCCGGAAAATTGCCGCCGGGACCAAGAATTTCTCCGTGGAGCCGGCCATGAGCCGTACCGAGGCCGAGTGTGCCTTGCTGGTCGGCGTGGAACTGGCTGCGCAAGCGGCGCAAGAAGGCATCGGTCTCATCGGCACGGGCGACATGGGGATCGGCAACACGACCCCCAGTGCGGCGATCACCGCCGTTGTGACAGGGACGCCGGTCGCCGTGGTGACCGGTCGGGGCACGGGCATTGATGACGAAGGGTACAGGCGTAAAGTTGCGGTCATTGAACGGGCTTTGGCGCTGCACCGGCCCGATCTTCACGATCCGTTGGATCTGCTGGCCAAGGTAGGCGGGTTTGAGATCGCCGGGCTCGCCGGACTGATCATCGGGGCTGCCGGCCACCGGATTCCGGTCGTTCTGGACGGCTTCATTTCCGGCGCCGCGGCGCTGGTGGCGGCGGCCTTGCAACCGCTCTGCCGGGAATTCATGATGGCCTCCCATCTCTCCGTGGAGCAAGGGCACCAGGCTGTGCTCCGCCACCTGAACCTCAAGCCCTTGTTGGCCCTGGATCTCCGTCTTGGCGAGGGGACCGGCGCCTGTTTGGGCATCGGTCTCGTACAGGGTAGCCTCAAGATTCTGACCGAGATGGCCACTTTCGGCGAAGCCGGCGTCTCAGAACGTGAAAGGTAAACAGTAAGACGTGAATGGGAAGACCGGTGCATCGGGCCCCTCATCATGTACCATGCACTGTGTGCGGCCGTTCGTGATCGCCTGGCAGTTTCTGACCGCAATCCCGGTGGCCCGTTCCTGCGACGATCCAACGCCGGAGGAGCTGGCTTCGTCGATGGGCTGGTATCCGCTCGTCGGCTTGATCCTGGGAGTGATCCTTGCGGCAAGCGATTTCCTGCTCGCCCAGGTCTTCTCGGACCATGTCGTGAACGGGTTGCTCATCGTTTTGCTGGTCGTCTTGACCAGGGGCCTGCATCAGGACGGCTTGGCCGATACCCTCGATGGGTTGGCGGGCGGGCGGAGTCCGGTCGAACGGCTGGCGATCATGCGCGATGGTCGGATCGGCGCGATCGGCGCCACGGGCCTTGCGCTGGTTTTGGGGCTCAAGTATGCGGGCTTGACGGACCTGCCGGACGAGGGGCGGCTGTCCCTCCTGCTCTGTCTGCCCGCGGCCGGACGATGGGCCATGGTGGTGAGCGCGATCTCGGCTCCCTATGCACGATCCGAAGGAGGCCTGGCCCAACCGTTCATTGCGCACCTGTCGATGCGGCATGTGGCCTGGGCCACCGGCTTGCTGGGACTCGCGCTTCTCTGGGCCGTCGGTCCGGTCAGCGCCTTGACCTGTCTGGCTGTTCTGGGGATCGCGGTCTATGCCATGACCCTCTTCGCCCGTCGGCTCTTCGGCGGCATCACCGGCGATACCTTGGGCGCGGTCAATGAAATCGTGGAAGTCCTGTTTCTAATGGCGGCTCCGTTATTCTTCGGTCAGCGATGACCGGGTCGTCGCTTCTGCTGGCCTGTCTGCTCGATGCCTGGTTGGGCGATCCCCGTTGGTTTCCCCATCCGGTGCGGCTCATGGGCCGGTGCATCGCCCGGTATGAAGCGACGATCCGGCGAGTCGCGCAGCGTCCGGTGGGGCTTCGATTGGCCGGTCTTGCGCTCGCGATTGGTTTGCCGATCGGCGTCTGGGCCGCCGGGTGGGGCCTGATCCGGCTGGCCGGGTTGGTGCATCCGCTGGCGGCGACCGGTGTGGAAATCCTGCTGGCCTATACCACGCTGGCCGTCAGAGACCTGGCCGATCATGCGGCCCTCGTCTTACGCGCACTACGGGGCAGTACGTTAGAGGAGGCACGAGCCGCAGTCTCTCACATCGTGGGGCGTGATACCGACTCCTTGTCTGAACCCGACGTGGTGCGGGCGACGGTGGAGACCATCGCCGAAAGCACGGCGGATGGCGGGATCGCTCCGCTTTTTTATCTGGCGCTGGGCGGGGCGCCCCTGGCGCTGGCCTTCAAGGCCGTCAGCACCCTGGACTCCATGGTGGGGCATCGCGATGCACGCTATCGAGACTTCGGGTGGGCTTCCGCCCGCCTGGACGATGCGGCCAATTGGATTCCGGCGCGCCTGGCTGCCTGTTTGCTGGTTCTGGCTGGGGGACTCACCAGGTTCCGTGCCGACCTGGTCGTGCGTGCCTGGTCCATTGTCATGCGCGACGCGGGCAAGCATGAGAGTCCCAACAGCGGCTGGCCCGAGGCGGCCATGGCGGGAGCGTTGCAAGTCCAGCTCGGCGGTCGGAACGTCTACGAGGGGATCGTCATCGAGCTGCCACGCATCGGAGACTCGGGCCAGGCCTTGCAGACGGATCATATCCGACAAGCGTTGGTCCTGATGGCGACGGCTTCGGTCTTGGCGACCGGGTTGGCGGCCGCCTGGCGGTTCGCATGAAGACGGTTCCTGCCCATGGCGGCAATGTGTACGAAGCCGCTCGCGCGAGCGGGCGCCCGATCGGCCGGTTGACGGACTTCAGCGCCAGCATCAATCCGCTCGGTCCCTCACCGGCTGCCGTCCGGGCCTTGCGGCATTCGCTGCCCCAGCTCGTCCATTATCCGGACCCAGACTGCCTGACGCTCAGGCGAGCCCTGGCGAAACGTTGGCGTCTGGCGTCCGACCAGATCCTGGTCGGGAACGGTTCGACCGAATTGATCCATTTGCTCCCGCGCGCCCTTGGGATTCGCCATGCGCTGCTGATCGGCCCGACCTTTTCAGAATATGCGCGCGCCGTGGCATTGGCCGGAGGGCGGATCAGCTATCTGCATGCCAGGCGGAGCGAGGGCTATCGTCCGCCGCTTGAGCGGGTGCTGCACGCGATGCAGCACAGCCGAAAGCCGGTGGATGCGATCTTCCTCTGCAACCCCAACAGCCCGACCGGTCGGGCCGTCGGGGCGGCATCGGTGCGGGCCCTGGTGCGGGCGGCGGCTCGGCGCCGCATTCGGGTTATCCTGGATGAGACGTTTGTTGAGTATTGCGCGGAGCGGTCGGTGCTCCGTGACGTCCCGCGCTCGGCCAATCTGCTGGTCCTGCGAAGCTTTACTAAATTCTACGCCATGCCGGCCCTTCGTCTCGGCTACCTGGTTGGAGCCGTGCCGCTCATTCAACGGGTCCGTGCGCTCCAGCCCCCCTGGTCGGTGAATACGCCGGCCCAGGTGTTCGCCCTGGCCGCTCTTGGAGACCAAGGCCACGCCAACCGCAGCCTGGCCTCCGTGCAACAGGAGCGAGCCCGCTTCGTTATGAACCTGAAGGCCCTGCCAGGGGTGACGGTCTATCCTTCGGAGGCCAACTTCCTGCTGCTGGAATTGCCGATGGCACTGTCCGCTCGCGTCTGTGCCGAAGCCTTGGCCCGCCGAGGCCTGCTGATCAGGGACTGCTCCTCGGTGCCCGGTTTGAATCGACGAACGGTTCGAGTGGCGGTACGCCGCCGGATGGAGAATTGCCGTCTGGTGACCGCCCTGTGCAAGTGGATCGGAGCGCAAGCGTGACCCGCCGCTCTTCCATCGAAACCCGCTTCCTGGTGGAGAGCGAGACTCTGCTGATCGACCTGGAGAAGCGGTTGAAGATCCTGTCCTCCGCTTCCTGTCACGGCGGGCTGGTCCGGGCCCGGTACATCATGAACCATCAGGTTCCGGCCAATCCGGTCGCGGCGCCATCTGCTCCATCCGGACGCAAGTGGACGGATCCCGCGAAGTACTTGAAGCAAGTGGCCGGCGGGCTGGGAGTGGTCGGCGAAGCGGTGGCGCTCATGACCGCGGTCCCGATGAAACAACTCGTGACGTTGCGTGAAGAAGCGGACGGTGTGTGGGTCGAAGGGTTTGTCACCGTCGGCGTGACCAATGCCGTGCGGGCCGGGGATCCGGTGAAACCGGCGGCGGCGGATCGACACGCCAAGCCTGGCACGATCAACATTATCCTGGTCACCAATGCGCGCCTGGCCGATTCGGCCATGGTCGGGGCGGTGCAAGTGTTGACGGAAAGCAAGGCGGCGGTGCTCCTTGCCGCGGGCGTTCCCAGCTGGAGCGGCCGTCGGGGAGCCACCGGGACCGGCACCGACGCGGTGGTCATTGCCTGCGGAGCCGGCCGGAGTGGCCCGCAGCTCCGTTACAGCGGGACCCACACCAAGATCGGAGAGCTGATCGGGCGGCTGGTCATGCGGGGGGTGAACGAGGGGCTGAAGCGGTCGGAGCGGTGGTTGAAACGGAGGCTTGCCCAGGGCGATCGGCAGGCCGCCATGAAAAGAGCTTTCCCGCTTGCAGCGCAAGATAAATCCTTGTAGCATAAGGCCTTATTTTTGGTATCGCTTGAACGGCGGTACGGTTTTGTAGAGATGATCGCGTGCTTCGACGAAACGGCTGAAGCACTGATATCTTGCGTGGTCCGGATCCTGGGCCGCACAACCGAGGAGGACATTATGCGAGTCACGATTGCCCCAAGCGGCCTGGCGATCGGCCTGTTTGCTGTCTTCATGTGTCTCCCCTGGTCGGCGTTTGCAGCCAATGAGACCGAAACCGCGTTGCTGTTGATCGAGCTTGTCCAAGCGGGGCGCACGGTCGTTACTGAACATCAAGAGCTACTCAACGATCCTGCCAGGGGTGACAAGGGATTCACGCCGGAATATTTCGGAGCTAAACTCATCGAAAAATATAGGGACGTGGCCAAGATTGATCTGAGCCGTGCCACACCCTCTCCGCAAACGGGGTTGTTGCTCACGCTGCTGGAATCAGGGAAGGAAGTCGTGGCGGAAGCCCAGCCGGTTCTCAATAAGCAGGGCATTGCCTTCAAGGGCTTTATTCCCGCCGCCTGGGGACGAAAAACCGGCGAGAAGTTCACGAAGAAGACCGGCGTGAAACTGAAACTCACGGCTATGGAATACCGATACCCAGGCAACAAGCCGGATGAGTTCGAGTCCGAGGTGCTCAGACAATTTTCCGAGCCTTCCTATGCCAAGGGACGGGAGTTCAGCCGGGTGTTGGTGCAGGACGGCCGGCAGGTGTTGCGGATGATGAAGCCCGAGTATGTGGGGCCAAAATGCCTGGGGTGCCATGGGGAACCCAAAGGCGAACGGGACAAGACGGGTATGAAAAAAGAAGGGCTCAAAGAAGGGGATTTGGCCGGGGCGATCAGCCTGACCATCCCGATTCGCTAGAGAGCTGGCGGGAGTCGGCGCGATGTTCCGTCGGGAATCCAGGCGGAACATCAGCCTATGGCGGCAAGCTGGGTTGCAGGAGACGGTTGCACGAAGTGAAAGGGAGGCCTAGTTCCAATGAGTAAGATTGTAGTTGTGGACGATTCCAACGCCGAGCTGCAGCTGATCGAGGGCTATTTGAGAGGCGCCGGGCATACCGTCGTGTCCTATCCGAGTTCCGAGAAACTTGAGGACCGCTTGGTCATCGACCACCCGGAACTCATTATTCTGGATGTGGTCATGCCGGGCAGAAACGGGTTCCAGACTTGCCGGGACCTCAAGAACGACGATCGCTTCAAGGGCATTCCGGTGGTGCTCTGCACGTCCAAAGGCGGGGACAGCGACAAGTTCTGGGGGCAACAACAAGGTGCCAACGGATACGTCGTTAAGCCGTTCAAGGCGGAAGAGTTGTTGGCTGCGGTGAAGAAGGCGCTCGGGTAACATCCCGGTCCGTTTCGGCGTGGTGGGCAATCATGAGCAATGCTGAGAACAAGGTCCCCCAGACCGTACAGCCCGGTGCGGTGGCCGCGAGGCCTGCGGCGTCCTTGCGGGTCTGTCTGATCAGTCTCGGGGGGGAATCGTTCGCGATCGACTTGCGGCATGTGCGGGAAGTCTTCGAAGTGGACAACTTGACGGTGGTTCCCGGGATGCCATCGGCCTTGACCGGGGTGGCGAACTTGCGCGGCGTGGTGATCCCGGTCGTGGATTTGCGCAGCCTGCTCGGGTTGCCCATAAGCGGGACGAAGTTGCCCTTTGCGGTGGTGCTGAAACACGGGACACATCAGGTCGGCGTATTGGTGGAGCAAGTGCCCGAGATTCGGACGGTTCATCAGGAGGATTTCTTGCCGGCTCCGTCCCGTGGCGTGCAAGGTCCCACCCCCTTTGTGAACGCGATCCTGAAGATGGACGACCGAATCGGCGGCGTCGTGGAGGTCCCGACGCTGTTGAGTTACGTGGAGAGCGGGACGGCACAACCACAGAGCTAGCTGAGGCGCGGGTAAGGATAGGCCTGAGGGCCCGTCCTTGGCCCTCCCCCGGACGACAAGGAGGCGAGGCATGGCGACGTTTGGACTCCTGACGTGGTTTAAAGATCAAAAGACGCTGACCAAGCTGATGCTCGGCTTCGCCGCCGTCGGTGTCATCATCGTCGCGGTCGGGATTGTCGGGCTGCTCGGACTCCAGCAACTGCGCCAGCAACTCCAGGTCGTGTATGAAAGCTCCACGGTGGCCCTGGGCAATCTGGGGACGACCAGCTCGAACCTGGGTCTCTATCACGACGCGATCCTGACGGCCGGGCGGGCGACCCGGAAGGCCGACTTCGACGATGCGGTGAAGCCGCTGGCAAGCCTCAAAGCCAAAACACTGGCGCCGCTCCAAGCCTATGCCTCGGGACAAATGCACGTGTCGGCCAGCGGTCGTGACGAGACGAAGGATTACCAGGCGCTGCAGCAGGCTTTGACCGCCTACTTTACGGCTGCCGAGGGGGCGATCAGCGCGTTTGAAGACAGCTTCTCGACCACGATGGCGCCCGACCAGCGGGCCATGATGCGTGACCTCGGCTTGCTGGCTCTGTCCGTGGACGTGTCCACCAAATACAGCGTGGCGACGAGCCGTGTGCGCGAGCTGCTGAACACCGTGCAGGATGTGGCCAAGGACTTGAACCAAACGGGGCAGGCCGTCGCCGAGCAGCGTACGCAGGTCGTGCTGATCGGAGCCGGGATTGCGATTTTGCTGGGCGGCGCCATCGGGTACCTCCTCGCCCGGTTCTTTTCTGAGGGCGTTACCCACATTGCGGTGGTCGCCCAACAGGCGGCATCCGGCAATCTGCAGGCCCGTGCCCAGGTGGACAGCAAGGACGAACTGGGCCAGATGGCCGCCTCCTTCAACGCCATGTTGGACCGGATCACCAAACTGGTGCAAACGGAAGACGAACGCGACCAGTTGCAGCGGCGCCTCATGGAGTTCCTCGTGCTGGTGGCCGAGGTCAGCAAAGGCGACTTGTCGAAGCGCGGCCAGGTCACGGCCGACATGTTCGGCAATCTGGCGGACGCCTTCAACCTCATGTTGGATCGGTTCGGCAAGCTCATGAATCAAGTGCGTGACGCGGCCGGCCGCGTGAACGCGTCCGCCGGCGCGCTGCTCGACACCGCCGGCGGCCTGACCCAGACCGCGCAACACCAGGCGGATGAGTCGACGCGGACACTCAAGGCGGTCGAAGGGTTGACCCAGTCCATGCGGCAGGTGGCCGACACCGCCGGCGCCTCGTCCGAGAGCGCCAAGCAGGCCCTGACTGCCACGGAGCGCGGCCGCGTGGCCGTGCAGGAAACCGTGCAAGACATGCAGAGCATCCGGGCGGCAGTGCAGCGCATGTCCAAGCAAGTCAAGGGACTCGGCGATCGCTCCCTGGAAATCTCTCAGATCGTGTCGACGATTCGCGACATTGCCTCTCAAACCAACCTGCTGGCGTTGAACGCCGCGATCGAGGCGGCCGGCGCCGGCGAGGCCGGGGCCCGGTTTGCCGTCGTCGCCGACCAGGTCCGCAAGTTGGCCGAGAGCTCGACCCAGGCCACGAAAGAAATCGCCGACCTGGTGAAGGTCATTCAGACGGAAACCCAGGATGCCGTGGTGGCCATGGAGCAGGAAACCCAGGCGGTGGAAGCCGGTTCGGCCTCCGCCTTGCGTACGGGTGACGTGTTCAAAGAGATTTCGCAGATCGCCCAACGATCGGCGGAAATCGCCCAGGTCATCGCCGAGTCGTCGATTCAGCAGACGGCGGCGACCGAGGAAGTGGCGCGCACCATCAAGGACATCACCGGCGGCGCGACGGCGACGCTGCAATCGGCCGACCAGACCAGGCAGACCGTCGAAGAGGTGGCCAAACTGGCGGAAGGTCTCACAAGCTCCGTGGCGCAGTTCAAAGTGGCCTAGTCTCCGATTCGACCCGGCTCCCGGGTGAGGTGCGCGAGCATGAGGTCTCGATGAGCGGCGACTCCCAGCCCGAATCGTTGGTCGGCGTGTTTCTGGCGGAAGCGGCTGAAGGTCTGGAAGGCCTGCGGTCCGCCTTGCATCCGGCTGATGGCTCCGTTCCCCCGCCGGTCTCCGTTCAGCCCGAATACATTATCGCCCACCGGCTCAGAGGAGCGGCCTCCTTGTACGGTTTTATCGGCGTGGCCGGGCTGGCCGAGGTGATGGAGGGGGCGCTCGAAGGGGCGGCCGCGTATCCGTCCGCAGAATGGCCGGGATTCGTCGAGGTCTTGCGTGACCTTCTGGAGGCCTTGCAGGTTCAGATCGACCGGATCAATCGTCTGGGGGCGGAGGATCAAGCCGCCTGTGAAGAATGGAAGATGCGCCATGCCCAGCATATCCCGTCACCCGCGGCGTCATCCGGGCCCTCCGTTTCGGCGGCGCAGCTGTCGGATGTGTACCTGTTGCCGGAACTGGATGCGGAAGTCTTTTCCTATTTCGCTCCCGAAGCGCAGGAATACGTGGAGGCGATCGAAGCCTCGCTGCTGAAGCTGGACAAGGAGCCCCACAATCCCGAGACGATCCAGCTTTTGTTCCGCACGGCCCATACGCTCAAAGGCTCCGCCTACACGGTCGGCTTTACGGCCATTGGCGATCTCATCCATCACGTCGAGGACCTGATGGGCGCCGTTCAAGAGGGCCGCATGCAGGTCACCTCCGGGATGGCGGACGCGATTTTCAAGTCAGTCGACGTCGTGCGATTGCTGTTGAAGCGGGACTCCCGCCTGCTGGCGCAAGTGCGCGGTGAATTCGTCGCCGTGCAGCAACGACTCCAGCGGATGGCGGCGACTCCGGCCGAGGCTATGCCTGTGGTCGTGGCTGCTCCCGTCCCGGTGGCTGTTCCCCGGGAAGTTCCGGCTGAGCCGCCGCCGCAGGTCGAGGCACAGGAAGCGGCCGCGGGCGAGGCGGCCAAGGCGGCTCCGAAAGAGATTGAGGAAGGAGCGGTCATCCGCGTCAGCCGGGAGCGGCTGGAGCGCCTGCTCAATCTGGTGGGCGAGTTGGTCATCGGACGCGGGCGGTTGGAACAGCGGCTGTTGGTACTGGAACAATTATCCGGCCAGGTGCTGGTCTACAAGAACCGCCTTTCGGAATCGGTCCGGTCGTTTGAGGAAAAGCATGCCTTCACGCTGCCGGCGCCCTCGGCGGGAACCGGTGACGTCGGGGGAGCTGGGTTCAACGCCCTGATCGATTTTGGGGCTCTGGAATTCGACAAGTACGACGACTTCAACATTCTGGCGCGTCGCGTGGCCGAGATTTCCGCGGACGTCGGCGAATCCATGTCCCAGCTCAGCGGATCGATCCGCAAAGCGCGCGAGGACATGGGCCACCTCCAGCGGCTGACGCTCGGGATGCGGGACGAGATCGCGCGGGCTCGCATGGTCCCCATCGGCACCCCGTTTACCCGTTTCCGGCGCGCAGTCCGCGAGATGGCGCGGGCGACCGGGAAGGATGTGAACTTGATCACGTCCGGCGAACAGACCGAAGTGGATACCGTGCTGGTGGAGCGGCTGGTGGACCCCCTCGTGCACCTGGTGCGCAACGCGGTCTATCACGGGATCGAAACCACGGCGGTCCGCGTGGCGAGGGGCAAGCCGGCGGCCGGGACGGTCTACCTGCATGCCGCCCATCGGGGCAACGCGGCGATCATCGAAGTCGAAGATGACGGGGGGGGCATCGACGTCGAAAAAATCAAGGCCAAGGCAGTCGCCATGGGGGTTGTTCGTCCGGAGTTGGCGGCGAGCATGAGCGATTCGGAAGCCATGAAGTTGATCTTCCTGCCCGGTTTCTCAACGGCCGACACGGTCGGAGACCAGGCGGGACGCGGCGTGGGCATGGATGTCGTGAAGCGGGCGATCGAGGCCATCAACGGGCATATCGACATTGAGACGGAAAAAGGCGCCGGGACCAAGTTCACCCTCAGTCTGCCGCTTACGCTGCTGATCTCCACCGCGCTGTTGGTGCGGGTGGGCACGGACCGGTATGCGATTCCACTGGCCAGCATCCGGGAGGTGGTCTTGCCGGCACGGGGCGCCATTCAGGAGATCAGCGGCAGGGCGATTCTCCAGGTCGGCGAGGAAGCCATCGACGTCCGATCCTTCGCCCTTTTACTGGGACTGGACCAACAATCTTCGGACGGACCTTTGCCGGTCGTCATCGTCCGCACCTCAACCGGCGCGATCGGTCTGGCGGTGGATGAGTTGCTGGGGCGCCAAGAGATCGTCATCAAGGCCCTGGGGACGCTCAAGCCGTTCAGGGAGTCCTGTTTTGTGGGTGCCACGATCGATCCTGAAGGCCGTGTGGTGCTGGTCGTGGACGTGAGCCGCATGGTCGGCGGCCGCCGCGCGGAGGCCTTGCCTGCGTCCGAGACCGCGCCGACTGCGCTTCTGGGAGAAGGGACGGAGGAAGAGGATCTCCTGCCGAGTTTCGGCCCGCCCGCTTCCGGTATTCTGCTCATCGACGACTCCTTGAGTGTCAGAAAGTTCGTCGGGCGCATGTTGGAGGGCGGCGGGTATGAAGTCGATACGGCCGTGGACGGAGAAGACGGCTTGCGCAAGGCGTCGGCCCGTTCGTATCAGTTGATCATCACCGATCTTGAAATGCCGAAGCTCAACGGCTATGAAGTGATCCAAGCGCTGAGAACGAGGCAGCAGACGAAGCACACGCCGATCTTGGTGATGACCACGAGGGCGGGAGAGAAGCACCGTCAGATGGCGTTGAGCATGGGGGCGACGGGCTACATTACCAAGCCGGTGGAAGAGAAGGCATTGATCTTGGAAGTTGAGCAGCGCATCGGGGCGACCGGGGCCAGGGCCTGAGTCGCCGCCGGCGGGCTTGTCTTCAGGCGAACCGGCGCAGGCAGGGGAGGGTAGCGGCACATGAGCCTCCGTGGCCGCACAGTCGGCACGACGTCCCTCGTGGCCGAGGCGCAGTTTCTCGTGGTGGTATCCGGGGGCGTGCCGGTGGCGATTCCCTCGGACCTCGTCCGCGGCATTCTTCAGCCGGAGGACAGCCAGCGTGAGCAGACGATCATTTGGCTGGGCGTCGCCTATCCCCTGACCAGCTTGGCGGATCGGTTTGGCTGGTCCCGCGCGGCTTGGACCCCTGAGACAAGAGCCATTCTCTTTGGGCTGGGCAATTCCATGCTGGCGTTTTCCGTGGACCGGGTCATGGGGCTGACGGACGTGGATCGGCGGCAGATCAAGCCACTGCCCCCTCATTTTTCAGGACCGGAGCGGAAATGGATCACCGGGCTCTTTCTCTTTCGTGAGAGCCTCGCCCTGGTCCCGGACCTAACCTGGCTCATCGGATCGCCACAGGAGGAAGCCCAAGCGGCGGCCTTGATCGAAGAATCCCCGAATCCGGTCCAGGTTTCTGCGGCGCGAGGGATGCGACAGGAGCCGGAGACGGTCGAAGCCGAAGAGGTAAACCTTGCCGATCAGTTGGACGTGGAGCCGATCGAGGAAGTGAGCGATGCTGAAAACGCCCCGTGGGCCGATATCTAAAGTCGCCACTCCGCTGGCGTCGTTGGTGGTCTTCGTGGTTGGAGGCAAGCGCCTGGCCGCCCGGGCGGAAGAGATCGGCGGCGTGCGTGCCTGGAGCCCGGCGCTCCCGGTGCCCAGCCGGACTCCATTCATCAGTGCGGTGGTGCGTTATGGGGATGAGGTGCTGCCGGTCTATGACTTGGCAGCCAGGCTTGGGGTGCGGATCGCGGAAGGTGATCCCCTGTGCCTCTTTGCCAAGCGCCGCGACGGAGTGATGGCGGTCCGTATCGATGCCGAGATCCCGACCTTGCATGCCGTTGACCCTGCCGGGATTCGTCCTGCGTCGAGCCAGGACCCCGACATGGCCGGGACCTGCATGATCGGAGGGGAAGCGGTCCCGGTGTATTCCTTGGCCACGTTGGGCCTGGAGGCCAGGCCCAACGGCCCCGCGGTAAGCGTTCATGAAAGGGACGGACGAAAGTCCGCGATGATGTAATGGCGAGAGTGTTGGTTGCGGATGACAGTATTGCCGTGCGGAAGGTGGCCGAACGTCTCTTAATGGGGGCCGGCCTGGAAGTGGCTTTGGCGGCCAACGCGGAGGAAGCCTTGGCCTGGCTGGCCAGTGAGCGGCCGGACGTCGTGGTGACCGATGTGATTATGCCCGACAAGAGCGGCTATGACGTGTGCAATTTCGTCCGTCGTCAGCCGGCCTTGTCCGGCACGCCCGTGCTGTTGATCTCCGGCATCGTCAATGACGAGGTAACCAGGCAAGCCGAGTCCTGCCGGGCCGACGGCGTGCTCAAGAAGCCGTTTCAAGGGACTTCGCTGCAGGACCGCGTGATCGAACTGTTGCGGAAGCGGGAGGGACAACCAACCGCCCCGGCAATCGCGCCGTCGCCGGTTGAAGCTCTCGTGTCGGCGGCTGCGGCACCTGCGCCGGGCCCGGCTGAAATCTCCGTTCCGGCAGAAGTCCAGGCCGTGTCCGCGCCGCCTGTTGTTCCCAAAGTGTATAAGATCACGGAAGAACAGCTGCAATCGTTCCGTCAGTCCTCTGCTCGGATCAAAGAATTGGAAGGAATGTTGGCAGAGGAGCAGGCCCGGTCGGCCGGCCTGGCCCGGCAGGTGTTGGGGAACGAAGAGACTCAACGGCGCATCGCGGCCCTGGAAGCCGCCCTTGCCGAAGAACAGGCCAAGTCTTTGCAGGCGGCCCACCAGGCGGAGCTGGCGGACCAAGCGGGAAGTCGGATTGTGGAGCTGGAAATGCGGTTGGCGGAGGAACAGAGCCGAGCCGCCGGCGCCGCCGAACAGGCGCAGAAGCTTCTCGATGCCGAAGCGAGGATTCGCGAGCTGGAGAGCTTGCTGACCAGCGGGCAGAGCCAGCCGGTTCAGGTTGCGCTCCTGACGGAACAGGTGACACAAGGGGAGGGACGGATCAAGGAGTTGGAAGCCGGCCTCGAGGCGGAGCGTGTCCGTGCCCAACAGCTTGAGGAGCAGGCCAGGCGTGCAAGCCTGGCTGAGGCGCGTATCCAGGAATTGGAGGTGTTGCTGGGAGCCGAGCAAGGGCAATCTGCCCGGCAGGCTGAGCAGGCATCCAGATTGACTCAGGCGGAACAACGGATCGTCGAATTAGAGCAAGCGCTCGCCCAGGAAACTTCCCGTTCGGCCAAGTTGGCGCAGCAGGCGGAAGCAGCGGGGCAGCGTGAGGGCCAGGTCTCGGAACTGGCGCGCCTACTTGAGGAGGAGCGGGTCAAATCTGTCGGCTTGGCTCAACAGGCATCCCTGGCGGAGGCGTTACAGCAGCGCGTGCAAGCGCTCGAATCCGGGTTGGCGCAGCGGGCGGGACGGGAGGCTGGTCTGGCTCAACCGGCGTCGGCGACCGGAGACGCCGCGCCACAGATCGCACACCTGGAAGAACTGCTGGCGCAGGAGCAAACCCGGTCCTCCTATTTGCTCCAACGTTTGCAGCGCACGTCATCCGCACCGCCTTCCGCAGCCCCTTCGGCAAGTGAGGCGGAGGCTGAGCAGAAAGTGGCCGAGTTCCGTGCCTTGGTGCGACAGGAGCAGGAACAGGCGACCGGTTTGCTGCAGCGAGTGCTGGAAACCGGAGAGGCTGTCTCAGCCATGCAATTGCGGCTGGAGGAGATCGAAAAACGTCTGGCCGGAATAGTCGGATCGGATGTCCCGGGGCGCAGCCCAGGCCCTGCCGCGTCCGATGCCTGAGTCGTCCCCTGTGTGCTCGATCAGGCGTCAAGGATGAGGATGCAGTTGCATGCAGCCGAATCAACAGGAAGATCAGTTTCTGGAAGAAGTCATCGGGCTCTTCGCTCTCGAAGGGCAGGAATGGCTGGAGCAGATCCGCGCAGCCCAAGCGGAATTAGAACAACACCCGCCTCCCGACGAGGTGAAGAAGCTCTGCGAGACAATCCGGCGGGCTTTGGCGAGTCTCGGCGGATCTGCAGCCACGGTCGAATTGACGGTTGTCGAGCAGATTGCGCATGGCCTGCTCGCGCTGGTCGAATCCCTCCAAGGCGACGCCTCTCCTGATGTCTCACCGTGTTGGAAGGCGCTGGGAGAGGGGCTCGACGCTCTGACGCAGGTACTCAGGGACTTGGCGGCGCGGGGATCGGCGGCGGCGGTCGGCCTGGAACCGATCCGGAGGCGGATTGAAGAAGCGCTGGTCCAGCCTGGGCCTTCGGGCCTGGCCGTTCCTTCTGCTGCGCCCCCTCTTGCCACAGCCACAGTCCTGTCCTCTCCGGCAGGTGGCGCGTCCGGCGTCATGCAAGCGCTCCTGGCCCTTCGGAAAACGCCGGACCTCCAATCCGGAACCAAGGATCGGGTGTTGGACCGGCTTCTGACCAGGTTGAAAAGCCAACTAGAAGGGGAAGTCACCGATCCGGATTCTGCGACGGTGCTGCGGGTTGTTGAGGAGATGGAGGGACAGGAACGAGCGTTCCTGAACACACTGCGGCAACTGTTGCCGCAGCTCATCGGGGGCCTGTCCGACATGAAATCGTTGGCGGGTGGCTCCTTGGTCTCCGACGAGCAGGTGAAGCAGTTGATCGAGACGGTGGAAGGTTTGAAGGACGCGGCCGCATCGGTTGGGGCGGTGCCGGTCGCCCAGTTCTGCGACGGACTGAAGATCTTCGTCGGAGTGCTGAGCCGTCGGCGTCTTGTCATTCCCCCGCAGCGGGTTGAGAAGGTGGAAGCGCGTCTGGGCGATGTGCAGCGGTGGACCGAACGCTGGTTCGAAACCGGCCGACTCGAGCGCGCGGCGATCCAGCAAACGGTGAGCCGATAGCCAGATTACCGTGTCGTTCACCCACAGGCGGACAATCCCAGCCAATCTGCTTAAAAAGCATGGCTCAACCCCTGTATCTTGTGGGCATAAATAAACGGCCAACAAGATTCACAAGCCCATGACAATACAATGGAATGATAGCCTAATATTTGTGCAGACTGCTGACCCTGCATGGTTACCGCCGGGCCAGAGCTTGATTCACAAGATTATCCCCATGTCATCCACAATTTTTGTGGACAGGGGGACAGAGGTGGCAAGGACGCCGATGCCAGGGTCGCAATCGTAGCGCGCGGATTCTGCCATGGGGCCTTCGAATGGCCGATGGAGCACAGTCTTTTGCGTCGACGACGGAGCAAGGCCTTGTGGGTGTGAGATTTTACAAGGTCGAAGATCGGAACAGCCGGTCTGACGAGGAGCGGCGAGGCAAGGTCCCCTCATGTCCGCGTCCAGCTTGCCGGAACGGGCCGGCCCTCTCTGCGCGGTATCGTGGAATAACCGGTTGCGATGGCGGCTTACGAACCGCCGTCTTTGCGCATCGCGATCGTCTGAAGGGGTGAGCTGTAGCCAAGATCATGCCAAAACTTATTTCATCCAGACGTGTGGATAACGAAACAGATCTGGCGAGGCAGTACGTCAAGACGCATATTCTCTTTCCGTCGGTGCTTCTGGGTTTCATTATGTTGCTGGCCGGAAGCGCCTCGCTCATCTACCAGTTCATGTTCGAGACCTACGGCTGGCAAACGTTTTTCGAGAGCACTGGCCTGCTGCTGCTGGGCGGATTGGTCGGATGGGGTCAAACGAAGTACCACCGATACCTGCTCCGTGAGTACCCGGGGTATTTTGCCGGCCGGCTGAAGTCGTTTTCGAAGACCGGGCCCAAGCGGCCCAAGAAGGAGTCCGCCGCGCGACCGCCCGAACATCCGGGGCAGAACTACGTTCCCTGGCTGTACCTGGGCGGGGTGCTGGTGCTGGTCGGCGCCGCTGTGGTTAGTGCGGTCTTCGGCCATGTCTACTATATGGCGGCGCTGCTGATGCCCTGGGCCGGGTTCTTTTGGGTGAAGATGTACGGCTGGCAGGGAGTGATTCCTCAGGGAGAAAGCAAACAGTAAAAAGGCAACGTGCACGGGCTTCTATTTTTTTATTTTCCCTCGCGCCTTTTTATTTGTGGGCTTGGCCGACTCCAAGGACCGAACACGTTGCTCCAGGTCGCGCACCTGCTGACGAAGTTCCGGTAGACGTGGAATGACCGCCTGGGCCTTGATGGCCGTTTCATGAGGCATGACCGGCGCTCCGGAGACGATCTGGTTCGACGTCAAGCTTCGGTTGACCCCAGAACGGGCCGCGATGAGCACCTGATCCCCGATTTCGATGTGGTCCGCCAGCCCCGCCTGTCCTCCGACGATCACGTGATGCCCCAGGACCGTGCTGCCGGCGATGCCGACCTGCGCGACCAGGATCGTGTCCTCTCCGATCGTCACGTTGTGGGCGATTTGCACGAGATTGTCCACTTTGGCGCCGCGTTTGACCAACGTTTGGCCGAAGGTGGCCCGATCCACCGTTACATTGGCGCCGAGTTCCACATCATCTTCGATTGTGACGCCGCCGAGTTGGGGAATCTTGTGGTGGCGGCCTTCGTGCAGCACGTACCCGAACCCGTCGCTGCCGATCACCGTGCCGCTGTGGACAATGACCCGCTTGCCGATGCAACAGCCTTCCCGCAGGGTCACGTTGGGGTAGAGGATGGAGTCATCCCCTACGACCGAATCGTCTCCCACGAACACGCCCGGGTAGAGTGTGACACGGGAGCCGATCTTCGCTCGGTGGCCTAACGTCACAAAGGGCCAGATCGATGCATCTGGGCCGATCTGAACGTCCCGGCCTCGGCAGACCTGTTCGGCGATGCCGCGGGGTTGGTAGGGGGCGACAAAAAAACGCTGGAGGATGCGGGCAAAGGCATACTTCGGGCTGGGGACGACGATCTGGGGACGGGCCAGCTCCGGGAGCGGCCGGACCACGACGAAGGCGGCGGCCTGCGAGGTCAGCGCAGCCTTGAGGTGTTTGTCTCCCTCCACGTAGGTCAGCTCGCCAGAGCCTGCCTGCTCCAAGCTGGAGGCGCCGATGATGAGCAGATCCGGTTGACCGATAAGCCGGCCCCCGACCGCCTCGCTGATCGCATCCAAACGAAGCCGCTGTGTAGGGGAGAGGGCCATGGAACGCATCCTTTCCGGTCAGCGCTTTTTCTTTTTCGCCGGCTTGGCGGCCGCTTGTTTGGGGGGCGGCTTGCGGGGCGCGGCTGGAGGCGCAGGCGCGAGCCTGTCCTCGACGTAGCCGGTCACGTCGGCGACGGTGACGAGCTTCTGCAGGTCACCGTCTGGAATCTGGATGTCGAAGGCTTCTTCGATCCGGAACAGGAGTTCGATGGTGGCCATGGAGTCCAAGCCCAGATCCTCGTGCAAGGCCTGGTCGGGTCTGATCGTCTGTACGTCCCGTTTCAAATAGTCGGCGAGTGCCTGGTGAATGCGTGGCGCAATAGCAGAAGAAGCTCCCATACTGAATCCTTTACGAAAGAGTGTGCCTGAGGGGCCGGCGCGCGCCGCTCAGACAAAGCGTTTCAAGACCAGCGCGGCGTTGTTGCTGCCGAACCCGAATGCATTGAGCAGGGCCACCCTGAGAGGCCGCTCTTGTGTGTTCCGTGAGATCCCAGCCAGGGCGCAAGCCGGGTCCGGGTCCTCGTAATTCGCGGTCGGATGCACCTGCCCCGTTTCCAACGCCAAGGAAGAAGCAATGGCACCCATGGCGCCGGCTGCGCCGAGGGTATGTCCGATCAAGGACTTGGAGGCGTTGATCAGGATCCGCTCCGCACGCGACTTGAACAAGCGTCGAATAGCTTTCGCTTCGACTGCGTCCCCGATCGGGGTCGAGGTGGCATGGGCGTTGATGTAGTCCACCTGTGCCGTGGTGACCTCCGCATCGTCCAGGGCCAGCTTCATGGTGGCGGCGACGTCCGTCCCGTCCTCGCGCGGGATGACCATGTGGTAGGCCTCGCTGGTGGCTGCGTACCCGGCCACTTCCGCATAGATCCTGGCCTTGCGTTTCTTGGCATGGGCCAAGCTCTCCAGAATCAGGGCGCCCGCCCCTTCGCCCATGACGAAGCCGTCACGAGCATTGTCGAAGGGCCGCGAGGCCCGTTCCGGCTCCTCGTTGAAGCCGGTGGAGAGGACCCGCAGCGAACAGAATCCGGCGAAGACCAACGGGGTGATGCTGGCGTCGGCGCCGGCCGTGATGATCACGTCGGCTTGGCCGGATCGGATACAGGTCAGGGCCTGGCCGAGCGCATGGGCGCTGGAGGAGCAGGCGGTCGAGATGGTCAGGTTGGGGCCTTTGGCTCCGTGCGCCATAGCCACGATGCCGGAGGCCGAGTTCAAGGTGATCGCCGGGATGAAGTTGGGATGCACCCGGTTGGGTTTCAGACTCTGGTACAGCTGGGTGATCTCGCGTTCGCCCATGACCATGCCGCCCATGCCGGCGCCCACGATGACTCCGACCCGGTGGGGTGGTTCCCGGTCCATGCGCAGGCCTGAATCGGTCAGAGCCTCCTGCGTGGCCACCAGGGCAAATTGGGCGTACCGATCCACGCGGTCCGGATTGACGGACGGTGGAAACTGCGCCGACTCGAAGCCGGTCACCTGGCCGGCCACCCGGCAGCGATAGGCGTCCAACGGCAAGTCGCCGAACGGCTTGATCGCGGTGATGCCCGAGCGCCCTTCCAGCGCCGCTTTCCAAAAGGTGGGGACTCCGATGCCGATCGGGGACACCACGCCCAGTCCAGTCACGACGACTCTCGTTTTCATCGAAGTCCTGCGCCGCATGTCGTGCAAATGATCACAGCGGTTCTTTTACTCTATGGCCTAGGCACAGTCAACCGGCGGTCCGATTGCCGGCAGGACGTCGGACCGTTACTGCCGGACTTTCAACAGCAGATACCCGCCGAAGGAAAGAAACAATAGGTTGGCCATCCACCCGGCCAACAGCGGGGCCATGGCCCCGCTGCGCCCCAAGGCGATCGAGACCGAGTGCGTGGTCCAATACAGAAACCCGATGGCGAGTGCCTGGCCGATCCCCACGGCCATCCCGCTCCCGCGCACGCCGCTCCGCCTGAGGCTCAAGGCGATCCCCACGATGGCCATGATCAGGCAGACGAAGGGAAAGGCCACGCGTCCGTGGTAATCGGTCAGCATCCTCGAAAAGCTGTACCCGTCCCGGCGCAGCCGTTCAACGTAGGCGTTGAGCGCGGGCAGGGTCATTTCGTCCGATTCCACCTTCGCCCAGGTGCTGAAGTCCTCCGGAGTCTGGGACATCTCGATCGGTCTGGTGCGAAACCGCTCGACGGTGAACCGTCCGTCCGGTGAGAGGGTCCGTTGCACGCCATCGGTCAGGACCCAGCCTTGCTCTCCGTAGCGGATGGCCTTTGCTTCGATGATGTCGGTCAGTCGAAAGTCCGGCGCCAGGCGGTAGAGGTTGACGCCTCGCAGCGTGTTGCCGTCCGGTTCCACCATCTCGATGTTGAGGAGCGTTCGGTTGCCGGCCTGGATCCAGGGCCGGTCGGCTTTGAATGTGGCGAGGCCGCTTCGTTTTTCGATCAAAGCGGTCTTGATGTACTCGGCCTTGGCGGTCGCGAACGGCATGATCAGGGCGCTGAGGCTGAGCAACGTGAGCGAGAGCAGAAATGCGACGGCGATGAAGGGGGCGGCGATGCGATACAGGCTGATGCCGCAACTGCGCATCGCGGTGATTTCGTGGGTGCGAGACAACACGCCCAACGCCAAGAGGGTGGCCATGAGGACGCCGAGCGGCGCGATTTGAAAAGCAATCCCTGGGGTGCGGCAGAGAAAATACCAGAGGATGGCCAATAATTCCGCGTCGTACCGGATGAACTTGCGGACCTTCTCGAAAAAGTCCACCACGAGGTAAACGGTCATCAGGCCGGCAAAGCACATGGCAAAGACTTTGCTGTACTCGGATACCATATAACGAAAGAGAATTGTCATCGGGGTGCCGGCGCCGGTTATCGTTGATTCACGCGATGGAACAGGACGAGCCCGAGGACAAGGAACACCCCGTTGGGCGCCCAAGCTCCCGCAAAGGGGGGCAAGATCAGAGTTGTCACGAAGAACTCGCAGAGCACGTTCAAGACGTAGTAAACGATGACGATCATGACCCCGACTGCAAAGCCACCCACGCGGCCGGACCGTTTGGACACGATGCCTACGGGCACGCCCAACATCCCGAAGATGAGCGAGGCGGTGGGGAAAGCCAGATCCTTGTAGGATTCCATCAGGCGGCGTAGGGCGCCGGTGTCGGTCCAGTTCGTGTCGTTCAACTTCTGAAGAACCGCCTCACGGGAGGGCCGTTCCTCTGTCGAGGTGTAGAGGCTTTGGTCCAGGCTGACCCGCAAGTCGTAGGATGAAAACGACACTTGGTGGTATTGCTCCAAATCGTGAGGGCGGCTGTGAATGGTTCCGTTGAGCAGCCGGATGCCCACGTGATTGTTCCCTGTCTCGTTCAGAAGGGTATAGTTGCTCGCGACGATGATCTTGGCTTCGGCAGGGGTGCGCTCGTCGGAGATGAAAATGCTCCGATCGTAGGCGCCTCCCTGGCTGTCGGAGACGTACATCACCATGTTGGGCACCGGCTCGTTGAACACTCCCTTGTCCAGGGCCAGCGTCAGTTGGTCCCGCAGCAGGTTCAAGGCCAGCTTCTTGAGCGAGATGCTGGTCCAGGGCTGTCCCCATTGCGACAACACGAGCGTCAGAACGAACACAAGGGAGGAAAAGACGAGGAC
Organism: Nitrospirota bacterium; assembly: GCA_004296885.1. Taxonomy (NCBI): domain Bacteria; kingdom Pseudomonadati; phylum Nitrospirota; species Nitrospirota bacterium. The sequence continues at coordinate 115,512 of SCVN01000019.1, forward strand.
CGGCGCCGAGAGGCGGACCAGGCTCAGCCCCGCCGCGCGCATCGCGACCAGTTCCTTGTCATAGGACAACCGGCTGAAGGCGGTAATCGAGGCAATGATGCCGGCTATGGGGAGGGTCAGGACCAAGAACGAGGGCAGGAGATGGAGAAAGACCTTGAAAACGGCCGAAAACCCGACGCCTTTCGAGACCAGGAGCTCGACGAGGCGGAGCAATTCTTTCGTCAGCATCACAAAGCAGAGGGCCAGGAGGCTGATGCAGAAGGGGGGGAGCAGTTCTGCGAAGATGTACCGATCCAGGAGCTTAGGCAAGCCAACCTCTGTGGGGGGTAGCCCTTCGGAGGCCACAATATAACGGATTTTCGAGGACTTGTAAATATTTCACGGACGAACCGTAGTAAGCAGATGCCGGTGTCGGCGAGGGGCTGCCACAAGTCTGTGCGAGAAAGAATCGCTTGACAAGCCAGGAGGCCTATGTTAAATGCTGCGCCGTTCGCGGGATTTGGTCATGGACTCTATGCTTTTGTAGTTGAGCGCCGCAGAGGGTTTGTGCCTTCTGCGGTCTTTTTTTATTCGTGGTTTGGCAAAGGGTTCACGGGCCGGATCGTTCAGCCTCCTGGGTGTCATCAGGCCTGAGGGGCAGTACAGGAAAGGAGGAGCGTGTGAGAAGTAAGGGTACAGTGAAATGGTTCAATGATCGCAAGGGGTTCGGATTCATCCGACTGGAGAGCGGAGAGGATGTCTTCGTGCATTACTCGGCGCTGCAAGGTGATGGATTCAAGACGTTAAAAGAAGGCGAGAACGTGGAATTCGATATCGTCCAAGGAGCCAAAGGCCCGCAAGCAGCCAACGTGCTGAAGATGGTGTAGCGGCGCCGCTGGCCCGCCAAGGAGCGGGTCTGATCTATCAAGTTAGGCGAGTTACTGGAAGGGCCCTCGGCTCCGAGCTGTGGGCCCTTTCATTTGGGTGGTTCTTCCGCCGGCGCTATCCCCGACAGGCCTACGTTGTTCCACTTGCTGGTGAGGCCGTTCAGGGCCACGCTTTCTTGACAACCCCCTAGTGACCTGATACGGTTCAACGTCCTGTCGGAGGGGCTTGTGGCGATTGATAAGCACGCCATTCTGGAGAGCGCCCAGCTCTATACGTCCAAGGGCCAGTTTGACAAAGCCATTGCGGAATGGAAGAAACTGACTACGGGGGCGCCTGCCGACGGGACAATCCTCAACACTATCGGTGACTTGCACCTCAAACGCAACGCCTCAGCCGAGGCGATTGAAGCCTTTTTCCAGGCCGCTGCGGCTTTTCGAACCGGGGACGCGGCGCTTAAGGCCATCGCCCTCTACAAAAAAATCCTGAAAGTCGATCCGGGCCGCGCAGACGCGTACTGCTGCATGGGGGACTTGAACGCCGAGCGGGGGCTGGTCGGGAACGCGGTCGCGGATTATTTGATTCTGGCCAAAATGCTCCTCAAAGCGGGGAAGCAAGACGAGGCTCTTGATGTGTATCGCAAGATCGCGGCCCTCGATCCGACCAATGCCGAAGCCGTGCAGCGTCTTGGCGGGGGAGCCGGGGATAGCCGCGGGGCGGGTCAGACAGCACGGGAGCAGACCTCGGTCTCTGGAGGTTTACGACCAGGCCAGGGGCAGGGAGGGGGGCCATCCGATGGCGGACGGGGGGCTGGAGCCGGGAAATTGCAGGTATCGCCGACGGCGGAACCTCCCGCGCCGGACGGTTCCTTCAAACTGCCGCCGGAATATACGCGGCAAGGTTTTTTGAGTGAGGCTATCAAGCTCACCTCGACCGGTCAGTTCACCGACGCAGAAACAGTCCTCATGGAAATGCTCAGCCGGGAACCGGGCGATCCGGAGGTCTGTCGGTTGCTGGCGACCCTCCATCTCAAGCGCGGCGAGTTGGCATGCGCCAAGGCGGAGTTCCAATTTTTGGCGGAAGCGGCCATGCGGGCGCACGATTGCGTCCTGGCCGAGAGCATGCTGCTGGAATACCTCAAGGCGGATCCCTCATGTGTGTCCCTCTGCGAACTGCTCGGGCGCCTCTACGAACAGAACGGCGACGCGGCGGCGGCGGCGGTTCAGTACGGTCGGGCACTGGAGGCATTGATTGCGACGCCGGATCCTGAACAGGCCACGCTCCCATTCGAACTCTACGAGAAAATCCTGCGTCTGGCCCCATCAAGTCCGCTCATCAGCCAGTATGCGGCCGTGTTTCCCTCCGCGGTCTCCTCCCAACCAGTCGGTGATACTGCTGTGCCTGTTATGGGAGAAGCGGGTGAGACAACGGTCGTCGAGCCGACGGAGCAGCCTCAAGAGGCCAAGGGAGGCACCCTGGCATTCCGGTTTTCAGAGTTCCAGGCAGATTCCGCGCGCAGGGATGAAGCCAAGGCAACAGAGGACCGGGAGAGTCGCGAGCGGGTGCCTTCCACGATGGTTTTCCGATTTGCCGGACAAGCCGACACGCCGGCTGAGCCTGAAGCGCCCACCGAGGTCGCCGCCGAGTCGATCCAGGAGCCGGCCGGCTGGGGACGGGAGGCAGAGGGGCCTGTGCCGGCCGCGGCCGAGCCGGACTTTGAGGAACAGTATCAGCTCGGACTGGCCTATCAGCAGATGGGACTCCCGGAGGCTGCAATCGAGGCACTGTTGGTGGCGATCAACGGCGCCGACCATTTCGCCGACTGCTGCCGGCTGTTGGCGTTGTGCAGCAAAGAACAGGGCCAGGTGCAAGAGGCGATCAACTATCTCGAACGGGGGCTGGCGAGTCCCAGGCCGCTGGCCGGCGAGGCGGTGGCCTTGTTGCGGTATGAGCTGGGTCTGCTCTACGAGGCCGGCGGACAGGTGGAGCAGGCGCTGCAAGCCTTTTCGGCGGTTCCGACGTTTCGAGATGTTCGCGAGCACATGGCCCGATTGAGCGATGGCCGGACGGGCGACCAGACGGCGCCTGCGTCCGCGTCGGAGGCGCTCATGGACGCCACACCAGTGGCCGTCGGGCGCCAATCTGCGGCCGGCGAGGCATCGGGGACGCAGAAGAAAAAACGGCGGATTTCCTACCTCTGAGGCTGAGAAACGATGAGTTTGCTTGAGCACTTTGGACTGCGCGAAAGCCCCTTTTCCATCACGATCGACAGCCGGTTCTTTCACAGCACGCAGCAGCATGCCGATGCGCTGGTGCGTTTGAAATATGCCGTCGAAAACATGAAAGGCTTGGCGGTGGTCGTGGGGGAGATCGGCGCGGGGAAGACCACCCTGGCGACGAGGCTTCTGGAAGAGCTCGAACAGGAAGCCTATGAAGCGGCGCTGCTGATCGTGATCCATGCCGCGGTGACCTCCGAATGGATGTTGCGCAAAATCGCCCTGCAGATGGGCATCGAGAATCCGGCCGAATCAAAGACCGAGTTGCTGACGCAACTGTCCCGACGCTTGGTCGAGGTCCACGAAAGCGGGAAGAAAGCCGTGGTGCTCATCGACGAGGCCCAGATGTTGCGCAGCCAGGAGCTCATGGAGGATTTTCGTGGCCTGCTGAACATCGAGGTGGACGGGCACAAGGCGGTTACGTTCGTCCTGTTCGGCCTCTCGGATCTGGATCGGGTCTTGTCCTTGGATCCGCCGCTACACCAGCGTGTGGCCATCCGCTGCCGGTTGACCGAGTTAGATGTGCCGGGCACGCAGGCCTACGTCACCCATCGGCTGGACATTGCCGGCTGTCATAAGCCCCTGTTCTCCCCCGAGTCCTTCGAGGCGATCTGCCGTTATACGAAAGGGACGCCCCGCCTGATCAACGCGCTCTGCGACAACGCCTTGCTGGAGGCTTATCTCCGCAAACGGGACCAAATCTGCGCGGACCTGATCAAGGAAGTCGCCCGCGACTTGAACCTGGCCATCTAGCATCGACAATTGATTCATGCGGCATTGATTCAATAGTCATTGACTCAATGATTCATGAGTCAAGTGCTCATCGTCGGTTCTTAAGTGATCCGGCTGGGAGCCGGTCGTCCCTCCAGGACCGCCAGAACATTCTCTACACACAGCAGGCCCATGCGGACCCTCGTGCCCAGGGTTGCCGATCCCAGGTGGGGTAGGGTGACCACTTGTGGGAGCGTCAGGAGGCCCGGGTGTACCCGCGGTTCGTCCTCATAGACGTCCAGCCCGGCTCCCGCCAGGCGGCCTGCCGTGAGTGCCGCCACGAGCGCGGCCTCGTCGACCACCGGCCCGCGCGACGTATTGAGCAAGATGGCGGTGGGACGCATCAATGAAAAGGCCTGCTCGCCGATCAGATGGCGGGTGTCACTGGTCAATGGGACATGGAGGCTGATGAAATCGGATTGCTGCAACAGCGTCTCAAGCATGACCTGCTGCCACGGTTTCATGGGGTCGGGCGACGATACGGACTTGTGGCTTGCATAGAGGACCGTCATCTCGAATCCCATCGCGCGACGCGCCACAGCTTGTCCGATCCGGCCCATCCCGACAATCCCCAAGGTCTGCCCTGATACCTCCGCTCCCAGCAATTGCGTCGGTTCCCAGCCGGTCCAGGCTCCGCGCTGGACGAGCTGGTGCCCCTCGGTGACGCAGCGGGCTGTGGCCAAGAGCAGTGCCCAGGTCAGGTCTGCCGTCGCGTCGGTCAGGACATCCGGCGTGTTGGTCACGATCACGCCGCGCGCCTTGGCCGCCTGGAGATCGATGTTGTTGTACCCGACCGCATGATTGGCAATCACTTGTAAGTGCGGGGCCGCACGCAAAAGAGTCTCGTCAATCTGCTCGGTCAGCGTGGTGATGATCGCCTGCGCGTTCCGGAGGCCTTGGACCAGAGTTTCCCGAGAAGGCGGATAAATATCCGGTTCGATAGTGAGGCGAAAACGTTCTCGAATCGCAGCCATGACCGGCGCGACGAGGAGTCTGGAAACGTACAGGGTTGGCTTGGTCATGGAGCGAATCTTAACGGATCGAAGGAGGCGGGACAATCGGGTTGTGGGTCCCTGCCTGGGGCTATTGCTAGACCGCATCGCGTCGAGTCCCGCTGATCAGAATAGAGGAATCGGATGCCTTGACTTGATTCCGTTCGCTCTGTTAAGGTTACCGCTTCTAAGTCGTTGAAAGCACGCGGACTTCTTTCCATGGTTCGGTCACCACGAGGGACACAATGAAAGAGTGGTTGTTGCAGGAATTTCGATGGGACAGGAGCTCCTCCGTTCGGCGCAACCTTATGGTCGAAGGCAGCGCCGGTGAATGGGGCGCGGGTGAAGCCACCGAACAAGAAGACCTGCCTCCCGCGCCCACCGGCCTCACGGCCAAGCCCGGTAATGGACGGGTCACGCTCACATGGGAGCCGGTTCCGGAAGCCATGTATTACAACGTGTACTTCCTCACCTCCAAGGGCGTCCAGATCAAGTTCTCAGAATTGACCAGGCCGATTGCCAGCGCGGCCGACTTCAATCCGGTCATCGGGGTGACCAAGGAAAAGGGCAACCTCATTGAAGGCCCCTCCTCTCCCTATGTCCACGACGACCTGGCCAACGGCACTTGCTACCATTATGTCGTGACGGTCGTGACGCCGAAGGGCGAAAGCCCGGAATCTGCCGAAGCCATGGCGATCCCGGCTCCCTATTTGTTGGCGATGAAGATCGGGCAGGAGGGAATGGACGACGGGGAGTTCAGTTCCCCGACCGGCCTCGCGCTGGACAAGGACGGAAACATCTACGTGGCCGACACGGATAACCACTCCGTCCAGAAATTCGACAAGGACGGGAAGTTCCTGGCGCGGTGGGGCGGGGAAGCCAGCAACGAAGAAGGGCTGTTCTATTACCCGCGCGGCCTGGCTGCAGGACAGGAAGGCGACATCTACATTGCCGATAGCGGGAACAATCGGGTCCAGAAGTTCGACGCTGAAGGCAATGTCATGCAAGCCTGGGGCAAGTTCGGCTTTGCCTGGCGCGGCGCGGGAATGGGCAAGTTTGATGTGCCCTGGGGGGTGGCGACTGACAAGGAAGGCAACCTCTATGTCTCCGATACGAGCAACGCCCGCATTCAAAAATTCCAGCCGGACGGCACCCCGCTCCTGAAATGGGGGCGCGACGGGAGCTTCGACGGAGCCTTCTTTTTCCCGCGCGGCATGGCGGTGGATTTCGTCGGCAACATCTTTATTGCGGACGAGGGCAATAACCGCATTCAGAAGTTCGACGCCCGGGGCAGCTTCCTGGCCAAGTGGGGGAAGGATGGCGCGGGGCCCGGGCAGTTCAAGGCGCCCTGGGGCGTGGCCTGTGATGCGCTGGGCAATGTCTATGTCGCGGACCAGGGCAATCACCGCATCCAGAAATTCGACGGCAACGGCACGTTTATTTGCGCCTGGGGCAATCGGGGTATCACCGAGGGCCAATTGAACTTCCCATCCGGTATTGCGGTGGACAAAGCGGGGAACGTCTACGTTGTTGACAGCGGCAACAACCGGGTCCTGAAGTATGTCCCGACCGAGGAGGAAATCAACCGGACTCAGCAGGCCACCCAGCCGAAGGAGGCCACCGAGCAGCCTGTGCCGCGGAGCGTGGTCGTCAAGCCGGGCGACACGGAAGTGGTCGTGAGCTGGCTCGAGATGCCCGGCGCCCAGTCCTACAATCTCTACTTCCACACCGCGCCGGGCGTGACGAAGCAAACCGGCACGCGGGTGGAGGGGGTGACGAGCCCCTATACCCACAGCGGCCTGACCAACGACATGCCCTACTACTTTGCGCTGGCGGCGGTCTACGGGGATGGGCAGGAAAGCGCCCTCTCGGAGGAGATTACGGCCATTCCGGTGCTCATCGACATGACCGCGCCGCAGAACCCCAACGTGGTGATCAACCATGGGGCGTTCATGACCAGTTCGCCGGACGTGGTGCTGACCGTTTCGGCTATCGACGTGGACACAGGGGTGGCCGCCTACTACGTGTCGGAAAGTCCTATGGCGCCGACCGCTTCCATGCCCGGCTGGGTGGAGGTCGCCCAGGCCCATAAGTTCGGCGCCACGATCCCCTTCACTCTGTCGACGGGGGATGGGAACAAGACGCTCTACGTCTGGTTCAAGGATGCGGGTAACAACGTCTCGGTCCCGGCGAGTTCCTCTATCCTGGTCAACACGTCCGGCTACCTCTGCGTGTCCAACTGGGGGAGGCCCGGTCGCGGCGCCTCGCTGTTGCACGGCGGGGAATTCAGCGCCCCGATCTACGGACTGGCGATCGACCAGCAGGGCTCGCTGTTCGTCGTGGATAACGGCAACAACCGGGTGCAGAAATTCGACAACAACGGGAATTTCATCATCCTCTGGGGCAACTTCGGCTCTTCCAGCGGCGCCTTCCACAACCCGACGGGCATTGCCACCGATGCCAAGGGGGATGTGTGGGTGGTGGATACGAACAACCACCGTGTGCAGAAGTTCGACGGGAAGTTGGGCGGCTATCTGATGAAGTTCGGGTCGCGCGGGAACGGGGAAGGGCAGTTCAGCTCGCCCTGGGGGATCGCCGTGGATCGCGTCCGCGGATACATCTACGTCGTCGACAGCGCCAACTTCCGGGTGCAGAAGTTCGATATGAGCGGCGAATTCATCATGTCCTGGGGCAGTTTCGGTACCAACGACGGGCAGTTTTATTTTGCCCGCGGCGTGGCCGTGGACCAATCCGACGGGTCCGTGTACGTGGTGGACATGGGCAACCATCGGATCCAAAAATTCGACACGAGCACCAACGTGCTGCCGCAATTGATCGCCAAATGGGGCGGCGGGCTTGGCCCTGGCCATGCCAGCAGCCCGCAGGCGCAGGAAGCGGGGCAACTCCGGTCGCCCTGGGGCATTGCGGTGGACGGCAACGGAGACGTGTACATCAGCGATACCGGAAATCAGCGCGTGCAGAAGTTCGACCGCGAAGGGAATTTTATCACCCAGTGGGGCGGCTTCGGAAACGCCAACGGGCAATTCAACTTCCCCTATGGGATCGCGGTGGATGCCAAGGGCAGCGTGTTCGTGGTGGACAGCGGGAACACCCGCGTGCAGCAGTTCATGCCCGCGGACGAGGGCGGCGAACGCTTGCAGGAAGAAGCCGAGGCGGCGGCGGAAATCACCGACAATGCCGCTCCGACGCAGAATCGGTAACCATGGCGCCGGGCGCAGCGGCCCGCGGTGCGCCTGAGGGCGAAGGCCGTCGGCGCGTTTCTTGAATCTTCGGGGGAGGCTGTGATAGATTCCGCCAACTTCACGTCGGGACCCATACCACAGGCAAGCCTCGCGTCCGCACGAGCAATTTATGTTGGATAAAGACGTCCGCATCGGCTTGACCTACGACGATGTCGTGCTGGTTCCCGGTAAGTCGGAAGTACTTCCCACCGAGGTGAACACCCAGACGCGCGTCTCCCGCCGCATCACGATCAACATTCCCATCGTCAGCGCCGCCATGGACACGGTGACCGAAGCGCGGCTGGCCATTGCGTTGGCCCAGGAAGGCGGCATCGGCGTTCTTCACCGCGTTCTCCCGCCGGCCGATCAGGCGGCCGAAGTGGACAAGGTCAAGAAGTCCGAAAGCGGGATGATCATCGACCCGATCACGATCGCGCCGGACCAGACCATCCGCGACGCGCATCAGATCATGGCGAAGTACCGGATCTCCGGCATTCCGGTGACCAAGCAGGGCAAGCTGGTCGGCATTCTGACGAACCGGGACTTGCGGTTCGAGAGCCGGATGGATCTGAAGGTGTCGCAGGTGATGACGAAGGACAAGCTGGTCACGGCTCCCGAGGGGACCAGCTTGGAGAAGGCGCGGGAAATTCTTCACGAATACCGGATCGAGAAGCTCCCCGTGGTCAACAAGCGCGGCGAGCTCAAGGGCCTGATCACGATCAAGGACATCGAAAAGCGCATCAAGTATCCCCATGCCTGCAAGGACGAGCACGGACGGCTGCGGGTGGCGGCGGCCGTCGGCGTCGGGGCCGATGCGGAACAGCGCGTGCCGGTTTTGATCAAGGCCGGGGTGGACATGGTGGTCGTGGATACGGCCCATGGCCATGCGCAGAGCGTATTGGACACGGTCAAAGCCGTGAAGCGCAAGTATCCCTCGTTGGAGGTGGCGGCGGGCAACATCGCGACGGCGGCGGCAGCCAAGGACCTGGTGAAAGCCGGGGCCGATGCGGTCAAGGTCGGAGTCGGGCCCGGGTCCATCTGCACGACCCGGATGGTGTCCGGCGCCGGGATGCCCCAACTCACGGCGGTGGCGGATTGCGTGGCGGCGTTGGCCGGGACGGGCGTGCCGGTGATCGCCGACGGCGGCATCAAGTACTCGGGCGATATCACCAAAGCGCTGGCCGCCGGGGCTTCGGCGGTCATGATCGGCGGCATCCTGGCCGGCACCGAAGAGTCCCCGGGCGAAACCGTCCTGTTCCAGGGGCGGACGTACAAGGTCTACCGCGGCATGGGGTCGCTCGGCGCCATGGAGAAGGGTGGGCGAGACCGCTATTTCCAGGGCGATCGTCCGGCTTCCAAGCTGGTGCCGGAGGGGATCGAAGGCCGAGTTCCGTACAAAGGCACTCTGTCGGGCGTCGTCTATCAGCTGGTCGGCGGAGTCAAGTCCGGCATGGGCTATTGCGGCTGCCGGACCATCCCGGACCTGCAGCGGAACGCCACCTTTATCCGGCAAACCCTGGCCGGCCTCCGGGAGGGTCACGTCCACGACGTGATCATCACCAAGGAAGCACCCAACTACCGGACCGATTGGAGTGAGTCTTAAACGTCGAGAGTCCGAAAGTCCTCCGGTCGGGACCGCCACCGACGTGCAGACTTGACGACTTTCAGACTTTCGGACGTTGAAGATGGAACTGTGGCACGACAGAATCCTGATCCTTGATTTCGGCTCTCAGTACACCCAGCTGATCGCCCGCCGTATCCGCGAAGCCCAGGTCTACTCCCAGATCCTGCCCTGCACGACCTCGCTGACCACGATCCTGGCCCATCGTCCCAAGGGGCTGGTGTTGTCCGGAGGGCCGGCCAGCGTCTACGATAAAAAAGCGCCAAAAATCCAGGCGCAATTGCTGGATGAGGGCATTCCGGTCCTGGGCATCTGCTACGGGATGCAGTTGGTGACGGACCTGCTTGGCGGCGAGGTCGCCAAGGCTTCCCAGCGGGAGTATGGCCGGGCCGACCTGATCCTGGACGACGCCTCGGACCTCTTCAAGGGGGTGACGAAGGGGTCCTCCTGTCCGGTCTGGATGTCCCACGGCGACCGGATCGAGCGGATGCCGAAAGGGTTCCGGGCCATCGCCCACACGGGCAATTCTCCGGTGGCCGCCATGAAATCCGTGGGCGGATCACGGCGCATCTACTGTCTTCAGTTTCATCCGGAAGTCGCGCATACGCCGAACGGCACCCAGATTCTGCGGAATTTCGTCTACGACATCTGCGGCTGCCGGCCCACCTGGACCATGAGTTCCTATGTGGAGACCGCGGTCGGACAGATCCGCGAGCAGGTCGGCAAGAACCACGTGATCTGCGCCCTGAGCGGCGGGGTGGACTCGTCGGTGGCGGCCGCCTTGACGCATCGGGCGATCGGCGATCAACTCACCTGTATCTTCGTCGACAATGGGCTGCTTCGGAGCGGAGAGAAAGAACAAGTCAGACAGACGTTCGGCCGACAGCTCCATTTGAACTTGCGTCTGCTTGACGCGTCGCAGTCGTTTCTCGCTGCGCTCAAGGGCGTGATCGATCCTGAGCGGAAGCGGAAGATCATCGGGAAGCTGTTCATCAAGCAATTCGAGGCCGAAGCCAAGATGAAGTTGGGCGACGCCAAGTTCCTGGTGCAAGGCACGCTCTACCCGGACGTGATCGAAAGCGTGAGCTTCAAGGGGCCGTCGGCGACGATCAAGACCCATCATAACGTCGGCGGGCTGCCGACCAGGATGAAATTGCGCCTGATCGAGCCCTTGCGGGAGCTGTTCAAGGACGAGGTGCGGGTGTTGGGGAAGGAGCTGGGACTGCCGGACGAGATTATCTGGCGGCAGCCGTTTCCCGGTCCGGGACTGGCCATCCGCGTGCTCGGGGCGGTGACGCAAGAGCGCCTGACGATCTTGCGGGCCGCGGAAGCGATCGTCGATCAGGAGATTCGGGCGGCGGGGCTCTATCAGGATATCTGGCAGGCCTTTGCCGTGCTCCTGCCGATCCGCACGGTCGGCGTCATGGGGGACCAGCGAACGTACGAACACGTCATCGCCATTCGCGCCGTGACGAGTCTTGACGGCATGACCGCCGATTGGGCCAGGATTCCGCCGGAGCTGTTGGGCAAGATGTCGAGCCGGATCATCAACGAAGTGAAAGGCGTGAATCGAGTGGTGTATGACATCAGCTCGAAGCCGCCGTCTACCATAGAATGGGAATAGCAGAAGGACGTTGAGCGGTTGACGACCATGGAAGTCAGATTGCAAAAGGCCATTGCCGATTCGGGGCTTGCCTCGCGCCGCAAGGCGGAAATGCTGATCGCCGAGGGGCGGGTGACGGTGAACGGCCTGGTGGTGCGGGAACAAGGCACGAAGATCAACGTTGAAAAAGATCACGTGAAAGTGGATGGCCGGCATCTCAAACCGGCTCCGCCGCAGGTCTTCATCATGCTCAACAAGCCCAAGGGCTATGTCTCGTCCTTGAGCGATCCGGAGGGGCGGCCGACGATCACGGACCTGCTCGGCGGGGTGAGCGTCCGGGTCTTTCCGGTGGGCCGCCTGGACTATGACAGCGAAGGGCTGATGTTGTTGACCAATCAAGGCGCCTTGGCCCAGACCCTGCTCCATCCGCGCTACCATGTGCCCAAGACTTATCTCATCAAGGTCAAAGGCGTGCTGGACGAAAAACAGATTGCGGAGCTGGAGCGGGGAGTGGAGCTGGAGGATGGGCTCACCAAGCCGGCCGTCGTGAAAAAGATCCGGAAGGCCGAAGAGAACTCCTGGCTGGAAGTCACGATTCATGAAGGACGCAACCATCAGGTTAAGCGCATGCTGGACTATGTCAGGCACCCGGTGATCAAGTTGACCCGCGTGCGGTTCGGGCCCCTGGCGATCGGAAGCCTGTCGCCGGGTCAATTCCGGTACTTGACCGATCGGGAAGCCAACGCCTTGCGTGCGGTGGTCACCGACCGTATCAAGGACGTCGCGGCAGGAACGGAATCTGGTTCGACTGCAGCCAAGACCCGCAAAAGAAGGGCTGGAGCGCAGGGTTGGGCCAAGGCCAAGAAGGGACGCAAGGCATGATGCTGCGCACGCATCGGTGCGGAGAGCTGACCAAGGCCCACGTGGGCCGGACCGTGACCCTCAACGGCTGGGTCCAGCGCCGGCGGGACCATGGCAACGTCATCTTTATCGACTTGCGGGACCGGCAAGGTTTGACGCAGGTCGTCTTCAATCCCGAGATCAGCGCCGCGGCCCATCAAGGCGCACACGCGCTCCGTAACGAATTCGTCGTGGCCCTGTCGGGGACCGTTGCCCTCAGACCGGACGGCTCGGCCAATCCCAACCTGGCGACTGGCGACATCGAGGTGCTGGTCACGTCCGTCGAAATCTTGAACGAGGCCAAGACCCCGCCGTTCCTGATCGAGGACGAGGGGGAGGTCACGGAGGCCCTGCGCCTGAAGTATCGGTATCTGGACTTGCGCCGCCCCAAGATGCAGAAGCTGCTCAAGCTCCGGCATGAGGTGGTGCAGGAGGCCCGGTCGTTCCTGAACGAGCAGGGATTTCTCGACGTCGAAACCCCCATGCTGACCAAAAGCACGCCGGAAGGGGCGCGGGACTATCTGGTGCCCAGCCGTGTGAATCCTGGCAATTTCTATGCGCTGCCCCAATCGCCGCAGCTGTTCAAGCAGATCCTCATGGTCAGCGGAGTGGATCGTTATTACCAGGTGGCCCGGTGTTTCCGGGACGAAGACCTGCGCAACGACCGGCAGCCGGAGTTCACCCAAATCGACATCGAGATGTCGTTCGTGGATCGGGAACAGATCATGGGCCTGATGGAGGAGATGATCCGGGTCCTGTTCAAACGGGCGGCGGGGGTGGAATTGCCGGCGCCTTTTCCCCGGATGAGCTATGCGGAGGCGATCGGACGGTACGGGTCGGACAAGCCGGACCTGCGGTTCGGCCTGCTCATTCACGACGTCAGCGCGTTCGCGGCCAAGAGCGAGTTCAAGGTGTTCAAGGAGGCGGCGACCAAGGGCGGGCTGGTCAAGGCCCTCATCGTCAAGGGCGGAGCTTCGATGCCCAGGAGCCGGATCGACGCGCTGGGGGAAACGGCCAAGGGATTCGGCGCCAAGGGACTGGCCTGGGTCAAGATCACCGGAGAAGGCCAGCTGGAATCCGTGATCGCCAAGTTCCTGGATGCCAAGGCGCTGCTGGCGGCTCTGCCGGACGCGGCGGTCGGGGATCTGCTCCTCTTCGGGGCCGACAAGCCGAACGTGGTCCACGATGTGCTCGGGCGGTTGCGCCTCCTGCTGGGCGAGGAATTGAACTTGATTGACAAGGCTGCTTGGAAGCCTTTGTGGGTGATCGACTTCCCGTTGCTGGAATTCGATCAGGAAGCGAAGCGGCACGTGGCCATTCACCATCCGTTCACGGCGCCGCTGGATGAGGATATCCCCTTGTTCTCCTCCGACCCCTTGAAGGTCCGGGCCAAGGCCTACGATCTGGTCCTCAACGGCAACGAAATCGGCGGGGGCAGCATCAGGATTCACCGCCGGGACGTGCAGAGCACCGTCTTCGGCCTGCTCGGCATCAATAAAGAAGAGGCAGCGGGCAAGTTCGGTTTTCTCCTGGAAGCCCTCGAATACGGAGCCCCGCCGCACGGGGGCATCGCTTTCGGTCTCGACCGCCTGATCATGCTCCTGGGCGGGGCCGACTCGATCCGCGACGTGATCGCCTTCCCCAAGACCCAGAAGGCCCAGTGTCCCATGACCGAGGCCCCGTCACCGGTCGGAGTCGCGCAACTCAAAGAGCTGAGCATCAAGCTCGATGTGGTCGAGTAAGCCAGCCGGCACCCGGTCGGCTCTGGGGCCGTCCACGCCCTTGGGACCCGCCGATCTCCCTCCGACCGTCGTCATCATTCCGACCTACAACGAAATCGCGAACCTGGCTCGCATTGCAGTGGAGGTGCTGGGGCTCTCGCCCTCCATCAGTCTGGTGATCGTGGACGATGCCTCACCGGATGGGACGGGGCGGGAAGCCGATCGGCTCGCCGCATCTCTGCGGCGGGTCACCGTCATGCATCGTCGCGGGAAGCTCGGCCTTGGTTCCGCCTACCGTCAGGCGTTTAAGGCGGTGCTGCAGTCCACCGACGCGGAACTGATCTGCCAGATGGACGCCGATTTTTCCCATCGGCCGGCGGACCTGATGAAGATCCTCAATGAGGCCCGCAACGGCGCAGGGGACGTGGTCGTGGGGGCGCGCTACGTGCGGGGCGCGTGCGTCCAAAACTGGTCGCGCCGGCGGAAACTGCTCTCCCGCGCCGGCAACCTTTATGCGCGTTGGATCACGGGCATGCCGCAGTCGGACTTGACCGGCGGCATGAAGTGTTGGCGACGCAAGGTTCTCGAAGCCATTGACCTGGACGCTGTGACGACGGAGGGATACGGGTTTCAGATCGGAATGTGTTGGCAGGTGTGGAGGTCGGGGTTTGCCGTGTATGAGGTGCCGATCACTTTTGTGGAGCGCGCCCACGGAGCTTCGAAGATGAGCTGGTCGATCGTGTGCGAGGCCATCCTCTTGCCGTGGACGCTGCGGTTCGGCGGATAGCGTGCGGCGCCGTTCCCAGCGGGAAGGAAGCGGGATGTTCGACGGGGCTCAGCCGTCACGCGGAATCTGCCTCGCGGTGATTCTCCTCATGCTCGTGTGGGGATTGACCGATGTGCGCCGGCGTGCGGACATCGACACTGCCAACATTGGTGCGCACCGTACGGATTTCACCGTCTACACCGAAGCAGGCGCCGCCTTCTTCGACGGGCGAGACCCGTATGCCGTCACGAATGTTCGGGGCTGGCATTACCTGTACCCTCCCCTCTTTGCCATTCTTGTCGCTCCGCTGCACCCGTTGCCTGCGGCCTGGCAAGGCGTCATCTGGTTTGTGCTGAGCCTGGCCATGGCCGGCGGGTGCCTGTTCGAATGTCAGGCGATCATGCGGACGGTTCTGCGTGGCGGGGAGGGTGTCCGTTCCGATTGGCGGAAAATCCGGCGCTGGGTTGTGGTGGGAGCGGGCCTGGCCGTCGTCTTTCCCATCCTGGACACCTTGCAACGGGGGCAGGTTGGATTGGCCGTTCTGTGGCCGCTCTTGATCGGATTTCGGCTTATTCTCGAATCTGACGGATGGCCGCGGTCATTTTTGGGGGGCCTCTTCCTGTCGCTCTCGGTGACGATCAAAGTCACGCCCGCCCTGCCGGTCTGTGTGCTGCTCCTGGGGTTGCTCGCCGGCGCCCTCCGGCGGGACCGGCCGCCGCCGCCGCGGCAACGGTTTCTGCATGCGGTGGGCGGCGTTCTGACCGGCCTGGCGCTGTGTGTGCTCCTTATTCCGGCTCTCGCGGTCGGCTGGCAGGAAAATCTGCGGCACCTGGAGGCGTGGAGCACACGTGTGGCGACCAACGAACGTCGCGGGCCGGATCAACAGTTCAACGCCCACAGTGTTCGGAATCAGAGCTTGGCCAATGCCGTCTATCGGCTGGGAAACTGGGTCGAGCATGCGGTGGGCGGCGGGCCGGACGACCGGCGCGCCGACAATCTTGCGCCGGCCGGGGATCCCTTGCCCATGGATGCGGCGATCGTCGGGCATATGGTGACGGCGGCGCGCGCGCTGCTGCTGGCGTTGCTGGTGTCGGTGGCTGTGCGGTGGCGTCCGCCGGCTGACGCGCTGGGCCAGGCCGCCGTGTTTGGGCTCGCCTGTGCGATGACGCTTCCGGTTTCTCCGATTTCCTGGGGGCATCATTTCGTGATGCTGCTCCCGGGCGCGCTCTTCGTGCCTCTCGCGGTGTGTGCCGCCGGTCGGCATCGGGCCGCGCAAGCCTTGGCCGTTTCGGCCGCCGCGTTGCTGTGGGCACATTATGCCTCGCTCGAACTGGCGGGCGGTCTTGCGGGCCGTCTGGGCATTCCGGGGATCGGTATGGCGCTGTGGTGTGTCGCCGCCAGCCTGTGGCTCTTACGAAGGCCTGCCTCGTTGAGCGAAGGGGGGTGCCGTGTGCCGGCGGTGTCCGATCTTGCCGAGGCGGCGCGGGGCGGGTCAGCGTAGCGGCCGCTGCGCGCCGTTCTTATCCCAGCGGGGCGAGCGAGCCGAGGATGTGGTAGCCCCCGTCCACGTAGATCACTTCTCCCGTAAGCCCCCGTCCCAGCGAGCTGATCAGAAAGAGCGCCGTGTCGCCGACTTCGCCCTGCTCCGTGGCATGGCGCAGCGGGGCCACCTCGCGGTGATGATCCACCATCTTGCTGATGCCGGAAACGCCGCGCGCCGCCAGGGTTTTGATGGGGCCGGCGGAGATCGCGTTGACGCGGATGCCGCGCGGGCCGAGGTCGTTCGCCAGGTACCGGACCGTTGCTTCCAGTGCCGCTTTAGCCACGCCCATGACGTTGTAGTGTGGCACCACTCGTTCGCTGCCGAGGTAGGTCAGGGTGACGATGGAGCCGCCTTCCCGCATCAGCGGCAGCGCGGCCCGGCTCAACGCGACCAAGGAATAGGCGCTGACGTCCAGCGCGGTGGCGAACCCCTGGCGGGAAGTGTTGATGAATTCGCCGGTCAGCTCCTCCCGCGGGGCGAAGGCGATGGAATGGACGAGAAAGTCGAGACGCCCGAGCGTCTCTTCGACATGCTTCATCAGGGCGGCGATCTGGTCGTCCTGGCTGGCGTCGCAGGCGAAGGCGCTGGCGCCGGGCAGGGTCTTAGCGAGTTCCTCGACGTTCTCCTTCAGCCGCTCGCCTTGGTAGTTGAACGCGAGTTTCGCTCCTTCGCGAGCCGCCGCCTCGGCAATGGCCCAGGCAATGCTGTGCTTGTTGGCGACCCCGACGATCAAGCCGGTTTTTCCTTGTAGCAACATGCTCCGTCATCTCCTCGGTTGGCTGGCCGGTCGAAACGAGGGTGAAGATACCACGAATCGCGCCAAGTTTGAACCCACAAATAGATCGGGTGAGAGGGAGTTGGTTCCCGTGGAGGCCCATGCTAGACTGCGCCGCCTCATGAGCCTGGCGGGTCTATGCCGAATCGCCAGAGAGTCGCGGGACCGGTGATTCGGAGGCCATGCCCATCCATCCGGACATCCTTGCAGCGGTTGTCGTCACGGCCACGATTCAATCCTTGTTCGGGGTCGGCGTTCTGCTGTTTGGCACGCCCATCCTGCCGGTCTTGGGCTATCCCTTCGTCACCGCGTTGACCATTCTGCTGCCCATCTCCTGGTCCATCAATCTGCTGCAAGTGAGTCAACACCATGCGCACATCGATCAGCCGTTCTATACGAAGATCTTGACCCTGTCGGTGCCCTGCATCGTCGTCTGTCTGGTGCTGGTCACCCGTATGACGGTCAACATCGGGCCCATCGTGGGACTATTTCTGATTCTGGTGGCGTTGAAAGACGTGTTTGAACGGGTGGAGCAGTGGATCGAATCCCTGGTCCGGTATGAGCGCGCCTATTTCATGGCGATGGGGATTATCCACGGCTTGACCAATCTGGGCGGGTCGCTCCTCACGGCGATCGTCCATAGCAAGCACTATGAGAAGGATGTGCAACGGGTGACGACGGCGGTGGCCTATGGCACCTTCGCCTTTTTCCAATTCCTGACCTTGCTGGTCACGCTCGAACGGTTTCCGGTCCGGTTCTCGGAGGCGGTCCTCTATGTGCTGGCCGGGGTGGGAACGTATCTGGTGACGGACAAGCTTGTCTACGCCAAAATTGGCACCGGCCACTACCGGGCGATCTTTGCCTGCTTCCTGTTCGTCTCCGGGATCGTACTGATTCTGAACGCGATGCTGGCCAAGTAGGGGGCGGCCGGTTCGGAATCTGCTAGGCGGGAAGATCGTCCTCTTCTTCGTCCTTGCCGACGATGTCGATCCGGGCTTCCCGCTCTGAGGCCGGCCCTGAACTGAAGTCGTGGAGCCGGCGGTCCATGAGACGCGAGGGCACCACGTTGGCCATGGCGGTGAAGATGTTGTCGAGGCTTCCCGGGAATCGCTTGCCCCAGTCCTGCAACAACGCTTTCATGGCTTTGCGCTTCAGGGTGTCCTGCGAGCCGCAGAGGTCGCAGGGGATGATCGGAAAGGCCATCAGCTCGGCGTAGCGAGCCAGATCCGCTTCCGGGACATAGGCCAACGGCCGGATGACGACATGCCCCCGTTCCTTAGCCCGGAAGATGGGGGCCATGCCCTTCAGCTTGCCGCCGTACACCATGTTCAGGAAGAGGGTCTCGAGAATATCGTCCCGATGATGCCCCAGCGCAATCTTGGTCGCGCCCAGTTCGGAGGCGACACGATAGAGAATGCCCCGTCGCAACCGCGAACAGAGGGAGCAGGTCGTCTGCCCTTCGGGAATCATCCGTTTGACGATGGCATAGGTGTCCCGCTCCTCGACGTGAAACGGCACGCCGAGGCTGGTCAGGTAGTCCGGCAGCACGTGGGCGGGAAAGCCCGGCTGCTTCTGGTCCAGGTTGACGGCGACGAGATCGAAGCGGACCGGGGCGCGGCGCTGCAGGACGCGCAGAATGTCCAGCAGGCCGTAACTGTCCTTGCCGCCTGACAGGCAGACCATGATCTTGTCGCCGTCCTCGATCATCCGATAGTCGGCAATGGATTCGCCGACCAAGCGGCACAAGCGCGTCTGCAGCTTCTCCACTTCGGGGGAGAGCTTGCCAGACGGTTTCGCGGTCGGCTGGTTCTGTTCTGTTGAGACCTGCATCAGCGAATCTCCCTGTGTGAATCCGGCGCCATTGTACCGGTCGGTCGACCGACAATCAAAAAAAAGGAAGAGCCGGGGATTTGGCAAAGCGCTCGGCTGTGGTACCATTGCGCCGAGTTCGACGAGCGATCCGTCTCGTTTGTTTTGGATAGGTTGAAACGCCCGTTCGCCGAATGGCCGCGATCGACAACCCGGACAGGAATCATCTCGTGATGCACAGGCGGCATACATGAGCACGTTCGTTTTGATTCACAGCGCCTGGCATGGCGGGTGGGCCTGGGATCGGGTGGCCCCGCTGCTCAAGGCCCATGGCCATACCGTCATCGCCCCCGACTTGCCGGGCCACGGGACGGATCGGCGGCCGTTCGGAGAGATCACCCTCAAAACCTACATCGACGACATCCAGCAGGTCATCGTGTCCTGCAAGGACCCGGTGGTTCTGGTAGGGCACAGCCTCGCAGGAATGGTCATCACGCCGGTTGCGGCGGCCTTGCCGGCGCGCATGCAATGCCTGGTGTACCTCACCGCCTATGTGCCCAAGAGCGGGCAGTCGTCGAAGGATCTGTCGCACGGCGATGCCGATGCGCGGGCCGACCTCTTTGTCACCTCGTCCAAGGACGGCCTGAGTCGGCAGATCTCACCGCAGGGGGTGGCGGAGGTGCTGTACGGCGACTGTGATTCCGGAACGGTGAAATGGGTGCAGGCCAAGCTCCGTCCCGATCCGCTCCGTCCCGTCGTGGAACCCGTGACGTATGATGAAACCGCCTTCGGAGGGCTCACCAAGTTTTTCATCGAATGTACGCGCGACCGGACCATCTCCCTGGCCCGTCAACGGCAGATGCGGAAGCCCTTCTCGTTTCAGGCCGTCTTCACGCTGGAATCCGACCACTCGCCGATGATCTCGCACTCCAGAGAGTTGGCGGACATCCTGATTCTCTGCTCGCAAATCTCCCGCAAACGTCCGCCGGACGAAGATATCGCACCTATTTAGGCATCTCGGCGGTGATGCAGGATTTCATTTCTTGGGCCGTGCAGACGCCGGCCTGGTCCGTAAGGCCGGTTACAGTCGCGGCGACTGCATCGGCGGTGACGCGGCCTTCCTCGACGTCAACCAGGATGTGGCCGGGGACGCTGCGAACATCCACGGCTCGCACCCCCGGAAGTTGCTTGAGGGCCGTCTCGATCGTCGCCCGCTGACGATCGCAGGCCTCGCCGTTCAAGCTCAAGGCGATCCTGCTGCTTCCCGCCTCGACCGTGCCGGTCAGCAACCACAGGCCCGCAAAGCCCATATACAGACCCAGCCCGACCTTCGGTTTGTGGCTTGTCATGGGGTGCATGGCTAGACTCCGCTCAGCGTAATCGTAAGGGCCAGTTCTTTGTCCCCGCGCAGGACGCGCAAGGTGATTTTTTGGCCGGGCGTCGTCCGTTCCATCAGGTAGTTCTTCAACTGCGCCGCGTCGGTGATCTCTGTGTCGTTGATGGCCAGCAAGAGGTCGCCCTTTTGCACGCCGCCCAAGGAGGCCGGCTCGGAGACGCCTCCGACGGCCACGCGCCACCGGCTGTTCACTTTGACGACTTTCATCTGGAGGCCCAGCCGGGAAAAGCCGGGCTGCTTGCCTTCCAGCAGCGCGGTGACGATCTTGTTGACCAGCCCGCCGGGGACGGAGAAGGCCAACCGGCTGCACCCATGGCCGCCCTGGGCCTCGTCGGTCTTGATGATGGCGTGCATGATGCCCACCAGTGCGCCGTCGGCATTGAAGAGCCCACCTCCCGAGTTGCCGCTGCAGACGGGAACATCGGACTGGATCAGGCGCGTGTCCACGGTCTGCAGGAAGGTGTTGGGGTTGCCGACGCGGCCAAAGGCGATGGTGGGGCCCCAGCCCAGGGGGTACCCGACGGTGAACACCTGCTGGCCGGTCGTGGCGTCCAGGACCCCGAACGACAGGTCCGCGCTTTCGAGCGAATCGACCAGATAGGGCAATTTGTACAGGACGATGTCCAGATAGGCATTGTCACCCACGAGTTTGGCGGGCAATTCCTCCAGTCGTTGCGTGAGGATCAAGATGGTGTCGGGGATGGTGGCATTGCTGCCGCTCTGGCGCTCCACCGCGTGGCGCGCAGTGAGGATGTACCCGTTGCGCAGGTGGACGCCGGTGCCGCGGAAGGACAGCTGGGTATCGTAGCCCGATTGGCGCGCGTCCGGCGTGGCGTTCAAAATCCCGACGGTCGCCCGCTTGGCCCGTTCGACGGTCTGTCTGAGGTGGTCCTCTGGCGATTGGGCAGATGCCGATGGAAGCCAGGAGGCGAAGAGGATGAAGGCGGCCGGCCATGTAGCCAGCCATGCTCGAGTTGGAAGAATCATGGGCGGACCTCGATTCGGTTGATTCGAAAAGTAATCGCGACGAAGATGCAGCAGAGAGTATAACCAAGGCGAAATTATTTTTCCCGGAGAAAAATAGGGAGGTATGCAGCAAGGTGAGTTATGCGACTCCCGGCAGGTTTGCTGAATCGCGTGACTATATATTTTGTGGTGGTGTCGGGCTGAATAGCATCTGTGCATACCTCTTCATTGTTGGATCGGTCCCAACCTGTTACAATTTCAGGACTTGAACCGAATCGGATCGGGCGAGATGTCTTCGGTTTGCACCACAGATACTGGCAAGGGGCCGGCCTTGTGAGTTTCTCTCGCCCATCTCGCCTATCACTGTTCCACAAGCTCGTCCGTGGGATCATCCTGACGATGGTCCTATGCGTCGGGCTAGGGGTTTGGGCCGGATCGGCCGGTGTGGCCCAAGCTGAAATCGGGGTCCTGCCAGAATTCGCCGTTAAATCCGCATATCTCTACCAATTTACCCTCTTTGTTGAGTGGCCGGAGGAGTCGTTAGGCAATCCGAGCGACCCGATCGTGGTGTGTGTGTTGGGGGATGATCCCTTCGGCCCATTCCTTGACGCGCTGACCCGAAAAACATCACAGAGTCATCCCTTGCAAGTGCGTCGAATCCGTCAGGTACGGAATGCGGGAGACTGCCACGTGTTGTTCATCAGTGCTTCGGAGCGGGAGCGGTTGGTGACGATCTTGGCGAGCCTGTCTCACCGGCGCCTGCTCACGGTCAGCGATATGGAAGGGTTTGCCGGGGCCGGCGGGATCGTGGAATTTGTCCCTGTCGAGAAGAGGGTTCGTTTTGGAATCAATACTGAAGCGGCGAGGAAAGCCGGGTTAAGAATCAGCTCAAAGCTTCTGAGCCTGGCGACGATTGTGAGCCACGGGAAGTCAGAAGGAGGGGAGCCGTGACCAGCACCAAGTGGTGGAGGGCGTGGTGGGGGGAGAGTCCTCGTGCTGGGATTGGTCTGGGCAGCCGCTGTGCCCGCCAGCCGCGGACTGGCCGTGGAACCTGAGCCGTCTGACGCGGACCAACTCGCCAAAAGCGCGCTTGCACTCAGCCTCGAAGAGCTCATGAATATCGAGGTGACGTCGGCCGGCAAGAAGGCGCAGCGTTTGGAAGAGACGGCCTCCGCCATCTTCGTCATTACCGGCGAGGACATCAAGCGTGGCGGCTTTCGCAGTGTCCCCGAGGCGTTGCGCTTGGCTCCGGGCGTGGAGGTGGCCCAGATCAATGCAAACCAATGGGCGATTACGATCCGTGGATTCAATTCCCCCTATGCCAACAAGCTCCTGATTCTCATCGACGGCCGCTCGGTCTATACCCCGCTTTTTGGAGGTACGTTCTGGGATGTGCAAGATCTGTTGCTGGAGGATGTGGAGCGGATCGAGGTGATTCGAGGGCCGGGGGGAACCCTGTGGGGCCAAAATGCGGTCAATGGCGTCATCAATGTCATCACGAAGAAAGCCAGTGCGACCCAGGGGACGTTTGTCGAAGCCGGCGCCGGCAACCTCGAACGGGGATTTGCCGGCGCCCGGCACGGCGGCAAGATCGGCGATCAGGGGGAATACCGGGTCTACGGAAAATTTTTCAGCCGCAACAGCTACGCGAACCCGAATGGCACGGCGGCGTACGATCAGTGGGACCAGGGGCGGGGAGGATTTCGGACCGACCTGAAGCTGACCGGCCGGGACAGCTTGACCGTCCAAGGGGACGGCTATTCGGGCAGCGAGCAGCAGGATGCGAGGGGGATCTCCCTGACCCAACCCTTTTTGCCCATCACGCCCAATTCAGCGCAAGTCGGGGGCGGGAATCTCCTGGCCCGCTGGACGAGACAGTTTTCCAGCACCTCGGATCTGAAGATTCAGACCTACGTGGACCGGACCCAGCGGGAGAGTCTGTTCATCAGGGAGAATCGCACCACCTACGACCTGGATCTCCAGCACCGGTTCCAGCCGATCGACCGGCATGACATCGTCTGGGGGGCGTCCTATCAGATATCCCATGACAACGTCGGCAATAATTTCCGGGTCTCGTTTTCACCGCCCCGTTATGACTTTCAGGTGGTGAGCTGGTTCGCGCAGGACGAGGTGACGTTGATTCCTCAGCAGTTGCGGCTGATCGCGGGGGCCAAGGCTCTCTACAATACTTTCACCGGCATGGAATACCAGCCCAACGGCCGGTTGCTCTGGACTCCGCATGAGCACCATACGGTCTGGCTGGCCGTCTCCAGGGCCGTGCGCCTCCCGACCCGGGCCGATGACGCCCTGCGGTTGAACGCTGGCGCGTCTGCCAGAACGGGCGTCCCTTCCGTGGGCATGTCGTCCTTGTTCGGAAATCCCAATGCGAGCGCCGAAGATATGGTGGCCTATGAGCTTGGCTATCGGACGCAAGTGATGCCTGCGCTGACCTTCGATGTGACGGGTTTTTACAACGTCTACCGGAACCTGTTGGTCGGCGTGGCCAGCGGGGCGTCATTCCTGGAGACCAGTCCAAGTCCGGCGCACGTGGTGTCCCCCTTCCAGAACCGGAATCAAGGTTCTGGCCATACGTATGGCGTGGAAGTGACCTCGGCGTGGCAGGCCGCCAAGGCCTGGCGGTTGAGCGCCAACTATTCCTGGCTCCGGATGGAGATCAATGCAATGAATACCGCCAACGCGAACCTCGATCCGGGGCTCAATCCCAAGCAGCAGTTCCGCATCCGCTCCCAATACGATGTGCTTCAAGACGTGCAATGGGATACGGGGATCTATTACACCGACGGATTGATGAGCACCATGGTCCCCAGCTATACGCGCGTGGATACCCGTCTGGCCTGGCGGGTGAATCAGCAGATCGACGCGGAACTCGTGGGGCAAAATCTGTTCGATAAGTCGCATTTCGAGTGGCAGCCCACGGGGGCGAGCGCGTTGTATCAGAGCAGTGCGGTCCCGCGCAGCTTTTTTGTCCGCGTGGCCTGGCATTATTAAGCCATGCCTGGCGGTCGGGGGCGGCGTGCCGGTCTCCTGAGGAAGATAAAGGGAAGAGGTCGTATATGAGGCGTATGTTGAATGTGAGATCGCTGCAAGGCAAGCTGATCGCGATCATCATGGGGGCCAGCACGGGGGCGTTGCTTCTGGCCGGGATGCTCATCCTCGTGGCTGATTTTTACGAGAGCCGCGCCGCGCTGGTCCAGGATATGACCATCGAGGCGAAGGTGCTCGCAGCGAACAGCACCGCCGCACTGGCCTTCGACGATCGACAGGCGGCCACCGAGGTGCTCGGCCACCTCAGCGTGGCCCCGCAGATCCAGGCCGCCGCGCTCTACGATCATGACGGGAAGCTGTTCGCCTCGTATCTCGGATCCGAGGCGACTCCGGCGCTGGTACCGTCCCGGCCGGATTCCACGAAAACTCGGCTCGGTTTCGATCGGTTGGTGGTGGTGGAGCCCGTGTATCTCAACGGCGTCCGCATGGGGACGGTGCTGGTCCGCACAGACCTGCGCACCCTCTACCAGCAGCTCTGGATGTCCCTGGCCGGTATTGCCTTCGTGACCGGCCTCTCGCTGCTGGTGGCCTTCGTGGCGGCCGCGCGCCTCCAGCGGTATGTCTCGACGCCCGTGCTTGCCTTGGCTCAGGTTGCCAAAGATGTTTCAGAGCAACGCGACTACTCGATTCGGGCCAGCCATCTGACGCACGATGAGGTCGGCACCTTGGTGGATGCCTTTAACTCCATGCTGGACCAGATTCAACAACGCGACCGGCAGCTGGAGGCACACCGGACGCACCTTCAGCAGGAAGTCGAGGCCCGTACGATTGAACTGACCCAGGCCAACGCCCGTTTGCAGGGCGAGATCGACCAGCGCAATCGGACCGAGGAAGCCCTGCGTCAGAGTCAGGAGCAATTGTTCCGATCCCAGAAGATGGAAGCGATTGGGAATCTTACCGGCGGGATCGCGCACGAGTTTAACAATTTATTGCAGATCATCAACGGGTTTAGCGAGGTGATCCTCCTTCAACTGTCCCCTGTAGACCCTGCTCGGGAGGGCCTGGAGGAAATCATGAAGGCGGGGGGCCGGGGCGCGTCTTTGACAAGCCAACTGTTGGCTTTCAGCCGTCGGCAGGCGAATCAGCCAAAGGTCTTGGACCTCAATGGGCTCGTGACCAACATGGGCGGGGTGTTCCAGCGTCTCCTGGGCGAGAGCATCGAGTTGGCGACCGATCTTGACCTGACCGCGGGTAAAGTTATGGCCGATCGCGGGCAACTCGAACAAGTCATCATCAATTTGGTCATCAATGCGCGCGATGCAATGCCGCAAGGAGGGCGGCTCGCATTTGCAACGGCCAATGTCGAGTTCGACGAGCATGCGGCGCACAAGCTCGCGACGGGGCGCCCCGGCTCTTTCGTGATGCTCACCGTCAGTGATACGGGGACCGGGATGGATGAAGCGACCAAGGCCCGTATCTTCGAGCCATTTTTTACCACGAAACCGCAGGGACAAGGGACGGGGCTCGGTTTGTCCACCGTCTACGGCATTGTTCGGCAGAGCCATGGAAGCATCGAAGTGGAGAGCGAGGTCGGACGGGGGACGATCTTTCGCATCTATCTCCCGAGGGTCAATGAGGTCGTCGAAACGGCTGAACCGATTGTTGACGCGGAGACTCCGGTTGTTCCGGGCCGGCAATCGGAGACCATCGTCTTGGCGGAGGATGAGCACGGCGTTCGGATGATTCTGCAAAAGGTTCTTCAGGCGCAGGGCTACCATGTTCTCGTTGCGTCTTCTGGTCATGAAGCCATCCGGATGAGCCAACAGCACCAAGGGCCGCTGCATCTCCTTGTGACCGATATGGCCATGCCCGGGATGAGCGGGATGGAATTATCCGAGCGCTTGCTGCCGCTTTACCCGGGGATGAAAGTGCTGTACATGTCCGGCCACCCCAATGGCGGTGCCGAACAGGCCGGCCTCGGCGTTCTTCAGCGGCCGTTCTTGCAAAAGCCGTTCAGCCCCAGGGTGTTGGCCAAGAGGGTTCGGGAGGTGCTGGATGGAGGTGCGTGAGGCAGGTTCCAACGAATTCTCGTGGCGAGGCAAGGTATGCAGCATCATGGAATGCAGTCGAGTATGCCGCGCACTCGATCCTGCCGCAGGTCATGGCCGAGGAACAGTTGGCCCTGCTCAGACTGCAGGGCTAGGTAGTCGGCCCTCGTATCGGCTGGGTGCACGGCTCAGAGACGCACGACGGCGAACGGATGCCTCAATATTGCGCGCCTGGAGGGCATGCTTCGACGTGGTAGGGCCGATGCCGCCAGTTTGCGCGGTGACTCGCCGGTCCGTTCCTGCTGGGCGGCGGGTGAGCCTTGCCCGAAATGCTTCAGCGGCGCTTTGTGAAAAACCTTTCAGGTCGCACACATTATCGGGTACAGTGATTCCGACATCTGGTATTCAGTCGCCTCGCGCAAGCTGGACGACATAACGGTGGCGCCGGCGTGCTGAGGCCTCGAATCCAAGCGCAGCACGGCGTTGCGCGTACTCGGCGTTCGGCTCTACGGTCCGGTTGATGCAGTACGAAGAGCTCATCACATCGATTCAACAGCTCGGGAAAGACCCAGCGCGCCTCATTTTTGAGGATGAACTGACCGCGATCCCGAACCGCCGCTTCCTCCTCAACTACTTCGAGCACCAGGTGCGCTGGGATGCGCTCGATGTCGCGCCGATCTCACTCCTGATGATGGACGTCGACTATTTCAAAAAGATCAATGATACCCATGGGCATGATGCCGGTGATCAAGCCTTGGCCCATGTCGCCCGGCTGCTCAAGGATGTGTCGGGGGAGCAAAGTATCCCGGTTCGATATGCCGGCGATGAGTTCATCATTCTGACGGGCGGGCTGAAAGATGAGGCGCTGATCCTGGCGGAAACGTTGTTGGAGCGGATTCATGCTGAACCGCTGCGGTTGGCCGGAGGGGTGGAATTGCCGCTGACGCTCAGCATCGGTGTCGCGACCGCGCCGGACAATGCAAAAAACGGAAAAGAATTGGTCCGGCAAGCTGATACGGCCCTGTACCAGGCCAAGCGGGCCGGACGCGATCGCATTGCGCATGTCTCGGACACGCAGCCGGATGTCGTCTCCGACAAGCTCGTCCTGCAGCAACTGGTCGGCGGCGCCATCTGTACACGCCAAGAGGAACTGGACCAGGTCCAGAACGCGATTCAGCAATTCGATCAGGGCAAGGGGCGATTCATCCTGGTTGACGGCGTAGCGGGCATGGGCAAGACGACGTTTCTGGAAACCGTGCGTCGCCTGTTGCAGGGGCGAGGAGAAGGGCAAGGGCAAGGGATCGACGCCTACGTTGTCCGAACGATCGGGTTGCTCCAGGAGGACTATCGACCGTACTACCTGATGACCAGTATTTTGATCGCGTTGCTGGGGCAGCGAGACGACAAGGGAGAGGCGGCCTACCGCAGGTTGACGAAGGTCGAGGTGTCGTTTTTGGGCGCGTTGTTGCCGCAGATGGAGGGACCAAAGGAGCTTCGACTGGCGCCGGATCAAGCCATGCGGCGCGAAGGTATTTTCAGCGCCGTCAGCAAGTTCCTATATCTCTTGCTCGACTATCGGCCGTTGGCGTTGCTGATCGACGATCTCCACTATGCCGACGAGGCCTCGCTGACCGTGCTAAAACGGCTGCTGGCACACAACGAGGTGCCGCTGTTACTTTGCGGCACGGCGATGGCGCCGGGTGAGTCGTCGTCGGCCGAGCAGGAAACGCCGCTGGCGAAACTGCTGGCGGATCGGTCGTCCGAGGTGCCGATCGTCAGAATCTCGCTCAAGCCGCTGACGGCGGACAACATTGCCGCGCATCTGCGAGAAATCTTTCCCAAACTGGCGGCGCCTCCGGACACCGAGATCAAGCTGGCCCGCGTGACGCAAGGGAGCCCGCAATTCCTCAACGAACTGCTCCGCAAATGGGTGGTGGAGCGCAAGCTCAGGCCGGTGGGCGAGCAATGGGTGCTCGATCCCTTCGAGGAGCGGGACCTCCCGCCATCGCTCGAGGAACTCCTGCAACAGAAGATCGACACGCTGGATGCCGAGGGCAGGAATTTGCTCGCCCAAACGTCCGTGCTCGGCGAGAACGTGTCGCTCAGCGTGTTGACGGGGAGTGCCGACGCGACGGAAATCAAAGTGCAGGATTTTGTCGATCATGCCTCGGCGCTCGGCTTGTTGAGCGCCGACTATCAGGTCAACGACGAAAAGATTCGGTTTGCCGGCAAGACAGTGCTGGACGTCGCCTACAAGGCCATCGGTGAGGCCACCAGGAAAGCGCTTCATGAAAAGGTCGGCAACTATCAGGAAACCCTGTTCAAGAAGCGCCTGTTGCCGTCGGCCGCGCCATTGGCCCACCACTTTACGCGATCCACGAACAGTCAGAAGGCGGCGGCCTACGCGCGCGTGGTGGCCACCGACAACACGTTGCTCTTCAATGTCCAAGAGGCCGGCGCGTATAAGAGCGAAGGGCCGACAAGCACGGAGACGCCGCTTGATCCGGCCAGTCTGTCGTTCGTCCCCACGGTCGTGAGGAGTCTGCAGACGGCGGTGCGGAACCGGAGACTGTATGCCGCCGACAATAAAAACGTCGTGAATCCACGCCAGGAATTCATCAAGAACGTCCAGCAGGTGCTCGCGAAAAATGAACGGCTGGACATCGTGGAAACGAGACGATCTCTGCTGGTGAATGGGCAGCGGGTGAACGATGTCGGCGAATACGAGTTTGTCGCCAAACCGTTCCGCGCGTTTCTCGACGCCGCCGCGCTCCGCGGGTTGACCGTCCTACAAGGGGTGACCGACGACGAGCTGAACCGGCTCCTCGAAGGCTTCGCCCAAACCAAACCGGAGCAGATCGACGAGCACTATTGGAGCCGGTTTGCCGCCGACCACGGACTCGCCCACATTGCCTTGAAACAGACGGCGGGGCTGCCGAAAGCCGTCGTCGAATCGGAGGCCATCGAGCCAATGGCGGGAGAAGCGACGCCGCCGGTCGGGGAGACGGAAGAGACGGCCGTTCCGGCGGCCGGGGTGCCTGCGGAGCAAGCGGAGGCGCTCACTCAGCCGATCGTCATGGCGCCGGTCGCGGTGGTGCAGAGGAGTGCACAGTCCCTAGCTCCGGTCCGCGCAGAAACGGCGGCCGAGGAGATGACGGCCACGTCCCTGGACGCCTTGCTGTCGAGCTTTTCCGATCTTGCCACCGATGTCCTTCTCAGGGGCGGCGGCGCTCAACTCGGCACGCTGTTGACCAGGTTGTTCCAGGGAATTCGGACGCAGGACGAGGCAACCCGCGGCAGAGTCGTGGAGGCGGTCAAGGCTGCCTTTCTCAACGTCCCTGTGGGCTTCCAGCAAGAGTTCGTCCGGCAGGCGATTGATCAAATTCTGCAGGCGCTTGAGGAGGAGCAGAATCCCAAGACCGGCGGCGAGCTTGCGAGACTCGCGCGCCAGATGGCATGCGCGGTTGTTCCGTTTGCCGAATACCGACCGGCGTGCCGGCTTCTCATGGGATTGAAGGCGAAGCTTGCGCGACTCGAACAGGCCCACGATCCCAGGGCGGATGTGCTCGTTGAGGTGCTGGAGCGTCCGTTGGAGCCTGCCATGCAAAGGCTGCTGATGGACGATCTCAAGTCCGCCGACCCGACGCGGCAGGAGCAGGCATTCCAGCTCCTGGGCAGCTTTGGGCTTGGGGCGGTGCCGACCCTGATCGAGGTCATCAAGCACGAAGCGGACCTCCGGGTCAGACAGCTTGCAGCCAACCTGCTTGCGCCATTGGGAGCGAGGGCCGCCAAGGCGTACAAGAAAGAATTGGTGCTCGAGATCACTCCGGAAGAGCGGGTTCGTATGCTGGAAGTCGGGGAGACAGTGACGCGGGCGCTTCGGACAGAACTGGCCTTCGCCCTCGGCGACGCCAACCCCGGAGTGCGGGAAGCCGCCTACGGGCTTGCCGTGCGGCTGAACGATGCGCGGCTCACGCCTCTACTCGTGGACTATGCCGCACATAAGGATCCTGTCATGGCGGCAGGGGCGATCAAGTGCCTGGGCAAGCTCAAGCCGCCAAAATTTACGAACCTGCTGCTCGGTATCATGAAGTCGGCCAAAGATCCGGCGTTACAGGTCGCCTGTTGCCAGACTCTTGGTCAGGTTGCCGACCCTGCCGCATTCGAGCCGCTTGCACGCATCGTAGCGCCCAAGGGCTTCCTCCGCCTCCATAAGCGATGGTCCGCTGATGTCCGGGCTGCGGCGGCGCACGCCCTTGCGCAGATCCCGGATCCCCGCGTGGCCAAGGTGTTGGCCCGATTGGCAAAAGATGCGGACCCGCGTCTGAGGCAACTAGCACGCACGCCGATTAAGAAATAATGGCACGCCGTGGTCCGGACGGGACGGCGGAGCGGATCAGGCCCGAAGTCGCAGCCTTGGCCTGCTGGAGGATGGGCCGCTCATGCGGTTGGCCGAGCAGGATGGCATGATATGCACGCGTTCGTGATGGTGCTGCTCATCGGTCTGGCTCTGGTGGGGACGGGATGCGCACTGTTCGTCGCGAAGGAAACACTGTATCTGGAGTCGGCTCAGGGACGGGCGACACAAGAGGAGGTCCGGAAGGAACTCGGGGAACCTCGCCTGAAAGCCCAAGCGTCGACAGGAGACCCGATCTGGGTCTACGAAGTGCGGCAGGTAGAGGCGGGCAGTCAGAACAGTTGGTCGTCGTTCGGGGCCTGGTGCGACGAGTATGTGCTCACCTTCGACCGGCAGGGCATTCTGCGTCATTGGGCGCACAAGTCCGAGAAGCATGGAGGCGAACGGATGCCGACCTATTGCGTGACCGACGGTTTCAAGCCGGGCTCCTGACATCGCATGCGATCCTTAGCGGGGACCACCGCCTCCCATGCCACCTCCCCGCCCCCCTCCGCGCCTCCCGGATGGTTGGCTTTGCTGTTCGACATAGGGTCGGGCTGATGCGGCCTGTTGTGCCCTGGCGGTCACGCGTATTTCGACAAGGGCGTCTTTGAGAGCGAGTCGCTGGACTTGCACGATGGTACTCGCCACGGCCGGCTGC
Organism: Nitrospirota bacterium; assembly: GCA_004296885.1. NCBI lineage: Bacteria > Pseudomonadati > Nitrospirota > Nitrospirota bacterium. Next base: position 146,868 of record SCVN01000019.1, read on the forward strand.
CCGGGATAGACCTCCCGCCTCACTTTCGACGCAGCCGTGAGCGCCGCCAGCATGTCCGTGACATACAGGGTTTCCTCCAGCACGTCCTCCATTTCGGCATTAAATTGGGACAGGACCTTTCTCACGTTGGCATAGGCTTGGCGCATCTGGGTCTCGGTGTTCCCTGTGCCCATCACCGCGCCCGTGTCATCCAGACTCATCTGTCCCGCGACGTAGATGACGGGGCCGGCTTTCACTCCCTGGGCGTAGCCGAATTCATTCTCCCAGGGAAGCCCAAGCGAGGCCGTTTGTTTAGCGGTGGACGTGGTTATGGGGGCGTCGCCACCGTGGCGACCGCGATCGTGGCTGACGCAGCCACCCGCCACGATCATGGCGACGAAAAGAATCGGGAGGGCCAGGCTGTGCGGGAAGGAATGCCGGCGAGATGCTTTGCAAGGGGATCGGTGCACGATGAGCCTCCAGACAGGGAGCGGATGTGATGACGATACAGGTTGCCGACCACAGCGAACAGGCGTGCGTTGCCGGTCAGGCCCTGGGAGTCGTACACGCTGGACACAGTGCTACAGGTCGGATAGGCTTCCCTGTAGCAGCTTTTCCAATCGCGAGCAAATGGAAAAGACGAATGTCGCCCGTGTGTTGCCAGTTCGCGATCACTATCTCCATTTTTGAAGTGGCTGATGCCCTGCACGATTGCCTTCAATAAACCCTATGGGGTGCTGCCCTGTTTTACCGATCCGGGAGGCCGGCCGACGTTGGCGGAGTTCGTGGCGATTCCCGGCGTGTATGCGGCGGGGCGGTTGGATCTGGATAGCGAAGGGCTCATGCTGCTCACCTCGGACGGCTCGTTGGCGCACCACATTACCGACCCACGGCATAAACTCCCGAAAGTCTACTGGGCGCAAATCGAACGTCTTCCCAACGAAGAGGCGCTGGCACGGCTGCGGCAGGGAGTCCTGCTCAATGGTAAGCGCACCAGGCCGGCCGAGGTGCGCCTGCTTCCGAACGAGCCGGAGTTGCCCGAACGGCCCGTGTCGATCCGGTTCCGCAAATCTGTGCCGACCGGCTGGCTGGAGATCACGCTGCGGGAAGGGACGAACCGACAAGTGCGGCGCATGACCGCTTCGGTCGGCCATCCGACCTTGCGGCTCGTCCGGGTGGCGATCGGGCCGATCGAGCTGGGCGATCTCCAGCCGGGCCAATGGCGAGACTTGACGAGCCGGGAGATTGAGCAGATAAAACGGGCTGCGCAGCAGGGAGGTGGGGCATGAACAGGTTCGCAAGGATGATCGTGGTGGGCCTGGCCCTGTTGGGGGCCGGTTGTGTCTACGTGGAGGGCAAGGAGACGGTCTACCTCGAATCGGCGAAGGGTCAGGCCACTCAAGAAGAGGTTCGCAAGAAGATGGGACAGCCCAAGTATCAGGCCAGCACGCTGGCTGGCGAGCCGATCTGGGTCTATCAGGTCATGTGGCAGGACCCCAGCAATCAGAATAGCTGGGGCGCGCCAGGGACCTGGTGTGACGAATATGTGCTCACCTTCGACCGGCAAGGCGTTCTGCGCAACTGGACCCACAAGTCCGAAGGCCACGGCGGCGAACTGTCGCCCACCTATTGCGTGACGGATGGCTTCAAGCCGGGATCGTGAGGCAATCAAGCCTGGTTGTCCGGGCAGAGGCTGCTTGCTGAAAGGGATGAGGCCATGGAAAGGGAAGGGCTAGTGCAATCGAGGGAACGTAAGCGGGAACGACAGGCCCTGTTCAGGGCTGGCCTCGCGCTCCTGTGGCTCATGGTCGTTGCCGGCTGGTCCGTCGGCATCACAACTGCTGTCTTTGGCAGTCCGGCCGGTGGAGCAGGGGATGCAACCAGGGGCCGGAGCCTGTTCAACGGCAAGGGGGTCTGTCTCTACTGCCATGGACTGGATGCCCATCCGGACCGGCTTCCGCAACTGGCGCCGGAGACTGCCGCCTATATCGCGCATCTCGACCCTAAGCCCCCTCATTTGCGCGAGGCGCTTGGGCTGAAAATAGCTGGCGACAAAGAACGGTTTCAGCTCATTCGAGAGGGCCATGTCGGAACCGGCATGCTGCCCGATGTCAGCTTGAGCGATCAGGACATCCATGATCTCTTGGCCTACCTGGCGACCCTGCGATCACCTGCGGCAACCAAGGGCGAGAGTCATCGTTGATGAAGGCACAAAGGAGTCACTCATGAAGTTTGCCAATGAACTCCTGAAAGGTCTGCTCTGGACGAGCGTGGCGGTCGCCTCCCTCTCGGCTGGAACGGCTCACGCAGGCGGCAATCTGGTCACCAAGCCCAGCAAGTACTCGGTCCAGGACACCATCGACCGGATCGAGAAGGCCGTCACAGCGAAGGGTATGAAAATCTTTGCCCGCATTGACCATAGCGGAGAGGCGAAGAGCGTAGGGCTTGAGATGAAACCCACGGTGCTGCTCATTTTCGGGAATCCCAAAGGCGGAACCGCCTTGATGGTGGCCAGGCCGACCGCCGCCATTGACCTCCCCATGAAAGCCCTGGCCTGGGAAGATCAAGAGGGCAAGGTCTGGCTCACCTACAACGCGCCGGATCTACTGCAAGAGCGCCACGGCCTGCCTGCGGAGTTGGCTGCGAGACTTGAGCCGGTGGGTAAATTGCTGGAGAAGGCAGTGGAATAATTCTGTTCAAGTGATTTTCTCCCCGCGGTAGTCTTAGAAGTGCCCAAGTTTATACCAATTATCCTGTGGATAATGACTAGGTGATTGCGCTAGCTTTCGCACTGTACTTGTTGAATCTGCTATTCACAGGTTTTCCCTTTATTTTCACATGTACATACAACATTTAGTATTGACAAACTTCTGACGCCGCGATATATAGTTTAGCCGTATCCGTAGAGGATTAAAATCGCGCTTCATTTTAATGACGCGAGTATATTCAAACTGCAAGTACGGAAGGTTATGGCTCGTCGAATCTATGCATGCCCATGTGGGCAAGAACTCATTCGAGTCGAAGGCCGCGTGGCAATAACGAAGTGTAGGGTATGGGGTGATGAGTTTGTCGAATGCCCTGAGTGCAAAAAGCATTTGCCCTATCCTGGTTGGTGCCCTTGGCGTCCCAAGGCTTTGGTTGAGTTATAAAGAGAATAAGTTTTGAAAATGGCGTGAAGCCCGTCCTGGCCAAGTAGGCCTAAGCAGAAGGGCGCTGAAGCCGTAGAGTGGAGTCTTGTGGGACTCTGCCTGCGGCTTTTTTATTTGGTGAAAGGAGGTGAAGCATAGCGGATTGATGACCGAGTGACGCAGTCAATGACAAGGAGCATGAGCCAAAATTTATCAATCAGAAAAAGGAGAAAGTTGCCATGGCAAGAAATCCAAGCACAACAACCCGTGGGGGTTCTTTTGATCAGTTAACCATCGAAGCCGTTTGGAGAAAGGCAAGAGCTGTTGCGGGTTATGATTCAAACCAGTGGAGAGTTGATCAATGCGGGGTCTGGATCAACAGAGCAGCTTACGGGACAGTCTCTCAGTATGGGTGGGAAATTGATCACGCTTTTCCAGTTTCTAGGGGAGGAACAGACGATCTTGCAAATCTGCAACCGCTTCACTGGCAGAATAATCGTGGCAAGGGTGACGATTATCCAAGGTGGACTTGCACGATCTCGTCTAAGGTTTGAGAGCGCTTTTCCGTTGACGATTGTACTGATGGAGGTGCTGGGATGTTTGGAAGTAGAAGGAGCCGATATGTGCCTGGGTCAAAAGTGAGAGTGTGGGATGGGGTGTTTCATTATGGGATCATTGACTGGCCGATGCAGGACGGCACGGAAATGGTCTTGCACAGTCGAAAAGGATGCGGGGTCGAGAGGACAATTCTCAATGGGTTCGCCCAAGGCAAGCCGATCGAAGTTGGTAGCGTCCCACAGTCGTTAGATGAGCAGGCTTCTATTTTGCGCAGGGCTCGGAGGGTCATTGGCAAGCCCTACAGTCTGATTGACGCAAACTGTGAACATTTTGCCAATTGGGCAATAAGCGGGCAGGCTTTCAGTTGGCAAATTGCTGTTGGGGTTTTAGTCTGCTTGGTTTGCGCCGTAGCATATGTAAGGTCAGATAGTTGAGGGCAATGATTCGGATCTATTTGGATCTTGGAGTAAGTAGTAATGTGGTACGGCTAGGCTTGCCGCGACTGCGGCAAGCCTAATTCACTACGCGTGCAACCGAGGTCCATCCTCTAGCCTTCCCCAAGGGGTGGCTGGGATAATCTCGACTGCGCGCATCGAGCGACCACCGTTTTATCGTGGGGGCTTTGCGAGCAAGGAGATCGCCCAGCCGCCCCGCTCAAATTTGCTCTACGTCGGCGATGATCGTATGCAGCCCGCTCGCGCCGGCCGGTTGAGGGCGGACGATCTCTTCGATCTGCAACTGGCCCTTGCTGTCGGTGGCGCGGACGGCCACCTGGAATTTGCCTGCCTTGGGCGGCCGCCAGGCATAGTTCCAGATGACCCAGGAGTAGGGGGACATGGGCTTTTCCAGTTCGGCGCTATTCCAGGTCTTGCCCGCGTCGAAGCTGATCTCCACCTTGGCGATGCTATTGGGCCCGCCGAAAGCGATGCCGCGGAACTTCTGCTCCGGGCCCCGCAGCGCCTGGTAGTGGCCGGGGCTGTCCACGCGGGAGAAGATCTTGATCGTGCCGTCGTCCGTCCAGCCCTTTTGCTGCCAGTAGCCCTTGTAGTCGCCGGGGTAGACCTCGATCTCCGTGATCCACTTCACGTTCTTGATCCCGTAAAGGCCCGGCACGATGAGCCGGAGCGGGAACCCATGGGCCTTGGGGAGTTTCTCGCCGTTCATGAGATAGGCGAGCATCACGTCGTCCTGCATGGCGCGGGTGAAGGGGATGCTGTCGTGGTACCCGTCGATGGCGCGGAAGACCACGTCGCGCGCCAGGTCCTCGTCGGCGCCCGCATCCTGCAACAACTTCTTGAGCGAGATGCCGCGCCACTGGGCGTTGCCGAGGCTGTCGCCGCCGGGGAGGGTGTCGATGCACATGAGCGTGCTGACCTGGTCGAAAGAATCGCGGTTTAGAATGTCGCGCCAGCCCAGCTTCATCGGCTTTTTGACCGAGCCGGTGACGTGCACCTGCCACTGCTCGATGTTGACCTCGCGCGAGACGCTGACGGCTGAGTCCGCGTAGTTCACGATGTAGAACTTGTCGTTGGGCGTGAAGTAGAGGGTGTCGCGCGGCGGCATGGCGAACATGCGTCCGAACATGCTGCCCATGGCATCGCAGCCGGTGAGGCCAGCCAGAGCGCCGAGGCCGGCGGCTTTCAGTATGGTGCGGCGCGAAAAACTCATCGTGCAATCAGCATCCCACAGGCTCCGGCCCTTGTCAAAGCCGGGCCGGAGGGTCAGCTCTTCGGCATGACGCAGTTGCCCCCGCCCCGCTGCTGGCACAGCCGGTACCGTATCTGTTCGGCCCAGAACTCCATGGCTTTGTGCACGTCGTCCCAGGAGTCAAACGAGTCCACATCCAGGCGCTTGTTGCCGACCCGGCGATCCGCGGACGCGGCCAACACCTCGCCGCTCTGCGCGTCGAGCATTTTGATTTCGGCACTGATCTCGCCCACGAACATCGGCTTGCCCGTGCCCAGGTTTTTCACCAGGGAACTCAAGGCCAGGACGTTCATCGGCGCGGGTATGGTGGAGGCGGCGCGCAGGACGACGTCGGCCTTGTCCGCTCTGGTTAGCGCTGCTTGAATACGTAAGGTGTTCGGGCCTGGGCTCGTGACCATTTCATAGTCTTTCTCCAGGCTTCGGTAGACCAGGCTGTGCAGCATCTCTGCCACCTGCTGCATCTCTTTCTGTTTGGCCGGATCGGCTGAGGCCTCGCCCCAAATTTGGACCGGATCCAGGAGAATCTTTTTGTAGGTGCCGCGCGGGATCAGGAGGATTTTCGGATTCTTGTAGAGCAACAGCCCTTCGTTGTCCCCGCCCTTGTGCATGCGCGGGTAGATGTCGCCCAGGAAGCCGGAGGTTTCCATGGATCGCGCCTGCTTCGTCGGTGAACATCCGACCAGCAGGGCGGCAATAAGGGCAAGAACCGAGATCCAGGCGGTCATGGGAGCCTCCTTGTGCAGATGGTATGGTCTGACCAGGGTAACGAGGTTGGGCCTCCAATACAAGCTGATTGCTGGACGTTCGGCCCCGCATGCATTCGAACGTCGGCTGGGCAATCACGGGCCTGTTGTTCAGTGCGCGGCCTTGGGTTGCCAGGTGAAGGTCAACGAGGCCAAGACGCAACAGGCCGCGCTGCAGCAGTATGAGAAGGCCTCATCGTGGTGTTCTTCTGGGTGTAGGCGAGGGGCAAGGCGTCCTAATTCGACGCGCCGTCCTGGAAACATACGTAGATAAATAATTAAAAAAGGACGCTTGACAATATTCCGGCTGCGCGTGTATAACGTCATCTGTTCTTCGACAGTCCTGCCGGTTTTATACCCTGCTTGACATCGCGAAAGTGATGGAGTAGAGTTAGCGGTCCTGGCGGACGATTTTTGTTCGCGGGTTTCTTTGTTCTTTGACAACTGAATAGAGCGAATGAGTAAGGTGTATTGAAGTGGTGGCCCTTGGATCCAATTCCAAAACACCAAATGAGAGTTTGATCCTGGCTCAGAACGAACGCTGGCGGCGCGCTTAACACATGCAAGTCGAACGAGAAGGCGTAGCAATACGCTTGTAGAGTGGCGAACGGGTGAGGAATACATGGGTAACCTACCCTCGAGAGGGGAATAACCAGCCGAAAGGTTGGCTAATGCCGCGTACGCTTCCCAGTCTGCGGATTGGGAAGGAAAGCTCTGCCGTGGGCAGGGCGCTCAAGGATGGGCTCATGTCCTATCAGCTTGTTGGTGAGGTAACGGCTCACCAAGGCTTCGACGGGTAGCTGGTCTGAGAGGACGATCAGCCACACTGGCACTGCGACACGGGCCAGACTCCTACGGGAGGCAGCAGTGAGGAATATTGCGCAATGGGCGAAAGCCTGACGCAGCGACGCCGCGTGGGGGATGAAGGTCTTCGGATTGTAAACCCCTTTCGGGAGGGAAGATGGGACGAGCAATCGTTCGGACGGTACCTCCAGAAGCAGCCACGGCTAACTTCGTGCCAGCAGCCGCGGTAATACGAAGGTGGCAAGCGTTGTTCGGATTTACTGGGCGTAAAGGGAGCGTAGGCGGTTTGGTAAGCCCT